>NZ_JAILQF010000489.1 GCF_024699075.1 Butyrivibrio sp. | reverse complement strand
CCTGTTTATAGCGCGTATAGTTGTCAGCATCGTGAGGATCAGAAGAAATAAAGATGATATCATGTCGGCCGAATCAAGCAGGCAAAGCCTTATTTCATCAATTGTTTTCCTTATAGGCGTTCTTATCTTTTTGGTATGCGTATTTATAGACCTTATTCTTTACATTTATAAAAGGCAGATAGGTTATAACATAGAAATGGATAAAAACATAACCTTCTTTATAATAGGATCCTTATGCTTTGTCTTATCAATTCTTCTTAATTATTTCTTCTTCTCTATAGAGCATATAAATGTTGAAAAGCAAAAGCACAGACTTGAGGGCATTGCTTATAACGACGATCTTACAGGTCTAAGTAACAGAGCAAGATGTGAGCTTGAGATTGCTTCTCTTAAGAAAAAAAATAAAGATGGCTATTCAATAATAAGTATAGACGTTGATAAATTAAAGACAGTTAATGATACGCTTGGTCATTACATGGGTGATAACCTTCTTAAAGAGTTTTCAGATGCCTTAAAAGCCTCATTGAAGGATGCTGATCTGCTTGGAAGAATGGGAGGAGATGAGTTTATAGCTATATACAAAAAAGGATCTGAAGAAATGTGCCAAAACGCAATGATAAGACTTGTGGAAGAAGTAAAGAAGCGTAATGCCATGGCAAATAGACAATACGAACTTTCTTTTTCCTATGGATTTGCTGTGTGCGAATTTGGCGGAAGCATAAATCCAAGAGACATATATATGGAAGCTGATAAGAACATGTATGAGATGAAGAAAATTCATCATAAGGAAAGGAATAGCTTATGAACAAAAGAATTTTTTTCATATTATTAAGTATATTTACATTTGTGCTTATAACCCTTAGTATAGGTTATATCCTTCCTTTTAAGGCAGAAGGAGAGATGACTGCGCTTGAGACGTCTTGGACTGTTGATACTGATGATGTTCATATTGAAGATGCTACGTCAGAGGATATATCAAGTATCGTAAAAAGTTTGCATGAACGTGATGAGATAACCTTATCTTGCGAACTTCCTGCTGACAGGTCTATTAATGTTCCTACTCTTTTACTCAAAACAACCTATAGTGCTATTGAAGTTATAGGTAACGGAGAAATCATATATTCGAGGTGGGTGGACAGGTATAATGAGCATAAATATATAGGTTCTTGTTATAATTTCATTCCAGTTCCATTTGTTCTTGATAATAACAGGATAGAAATTAAGCTATATATTGCAGAAGAAAATGCTTTCAGTCATTTTGAAGCACCGCTCTTTGGATCATATCATGACATACATATGGGTTATATCCGAAAAAGGCTTTTCCCTATGGCGTGTTCATGCTTTCTTATCGTATTTGGAATAAGCTTTACTTTTATTACTCTTATGTTTTATTCTGCAGTTCCAAATATACTAAGCCAGTTATTTACATCCATTCTTTTTATTGTCCTTGGTGTATGGATGGCTGGTTATTATGGAATATTTCAGCTTATACTTGATGCTACGTATATTACAGTTTTTGAATTTACAGCTTTGTATTTGCTGGTACCTATGTCTTTACTTATATTTGGAGCAATTGGAAGACATTATACCAATAAAATATATAGGATCATCGCATCTGCTCTTAGTACTATAATCTTAACTCTTATAGTATTTCATTATATAAATATAGTTCATATGAACAGAGCAGTAACCTTTTTCCATGTGATATCTATTATCACTTTTTTGATGATCATAATAATAATGATGGATGACCTTAAAAAGCAGGAACTTCCAAAGTCGGCAATGACCCAGGAACTTGGGCTTTTCCTGTTTGGAGTATCTATAATGATACATCTTGTATTCCATATATTAAAAAATAAAGAGATTCTTCTGGCAAATACGCTGACTAATAATATACTTCCTTTGGGCGTTATGATGTATGTATATTTATATCTTCTTAACTACTTTTTGTACGTAACAGAAATGTATGCTCAAAGGCAGGAGAATCAATCGCTGATACACCTTGCTTATGCAGATGGACTTACTAATCTTCCTAACAGATCCATGTGGACCAAGAAGATGAATGAATTGAAGAATTCGGATACTGATTACTGCGTGATATCACTGGATCTTAATGGGCTAAAGGATGTTAATGACAGACTGGGACATACATTTGGGGATTCTTATATAAAGAATTTTGCAAAGATCATGGAAGAGACATTCCCTAAAGATACTTTTATGGCAAGGATAGGCGGAGATGAATTTGTCATAGTTCTTGAAAATACCAGCGCAGTCGATACGGAAAATTATATATTTGAGATGACCAATAAGATCAGTGCTATTAATGTAACAGACACTACATATACAAGAAGCGTGGCAGCAGGCTATGCATATAGATCAGAACTTGACCCAAAAGATCAGTGGGATCCGCAGAATGTGTATCTTGTTGCGGATAAGCGCATGTATGATGTCAAAAGGCATATGCATAACAGTAAACGAATTGGAGAAAGAAAAGAGCTTATGACTTGAGATATTTGACATAAACAGTTATAATTTTGTAGCGAATATAAAGTGTATGTCATAGGTGTCCAAAGACACTTTTGGCACCTGATCCCGATAAATTCTAAAGAAAAGAGGTTTTCAAATGAAGAGAAAATATAACTTATCAAAGAAAGTAACAGAAGAGCAGGCTGCTAAGGCTATGGAAGAGATGCAGAAGATCACAGGATTTGGCGAAGCTGAATTTGCAGATGATCGCACAGCTCTTATCGTAACAGCTGATGATGACAAGATCACACACGTTATGAACCGCAGCGTTAACATCTTTGCAAGAGTATGCGATGAGACCAAGATCTCATTTGACTCTTTTATCTACGAGGATTAATTGACAGCACCTGGTACGAAGAGCATCACAAGAGCGTAGAGTACCGGCTGGTGGAGCATATATATAATAAGAGAATGCTTGCCAATAAATGAAATACCAGGGATACGTATATAGAAGGGACGCTTTAGAAGAAGCGTTCCTTTTTTAGGTATCTTTAAAAGACGGCATAAAGCAAAGCCGCACCAGAACAGGAATATCCATGGAATAATGGCAAAATAGTCCGTAGAATAAAAGCTCTTAAAAGGAAAGCCAAGATAAGTGGTAAAATAGTTGGCATATAAAGACCTTGAAAGTGTTATTACATTAGCATGCGGAAAACCAATGTATCCCTCTGAAATATGTCTTGTAATAGTAAATAGAAAAGCAGACAAGGTCAGAAATAGCGCCGGATGTATCTGTTCAAGAAGAGGAAGGAGAAGCCCTGTTATTATCATGGCACTTCCGTGCAGGGTCAGAACTCCGAATATTACTATATCTTCCGGAAGGAATATACTGGTAACTATGGTGATAATAAGACCACACAAAAAGACAATAAGACCTCTATTAATAGGATGATTGGAGATTGCAACACAAAAGCCTGATATAAGGATGAATGACCAGCAGATACTTTGCTGCCATATATAGCCCGGGGTTGAGGTATAAAAATCAAGCCGGATTCCTGCAATATATACAAGATCCCAGCAAAGATGATAGAGCATCATGCTTATAAGAGTCAGTCCCCTTATTGAATCAATCGTGTGTAATCTTTTACCCATAGGTACATGATAACGCAACTTGACTTAAAAAGCTAAAGAAAACTACAATAAAAGTAAAGATTTTGATTTTAGATATATCAGAATGAATAACTGTTACTTATAGATGGTTTAGGCTTGAAATATGCCGAAATATAAGGATGAATATGAATACTACCAGGATAGAAACTAATTCCTTTGAGGAAACATTCGAATTTGGAAAAAGAATAGGTGAAAACGCCCAGCCAGGACAAGTATATACTCTTATAGGTGACCTTGGCGTTGGTAAGACGGTTTTCACCCAGGGAGTTGCAAAGGGACTTGGAATCGAAGGCCCTGTTAACAGCCCGACATTTACCATACTTCAGGTTTACGAGGATGGAAGGATTCCCTTCTATCATTTTGATGTGTATCGTATTGGTGATGTTTCAGAGATGGATGAAATAGGATACGAGGACTGCTTCTATGGAAACGGTGTAAGCCTTGTTGAATGGGCTAATCTTGTAGAAGAGATATTGCCTGAACATTATACAGAGATACGTATTGAAAAGGACCTGTCCAAGGGTCTTGATTACAGACTTATAAGTATGACTCAGATATAAAGCATATTATTTACGAAAGGATCATGCCTTGAAGATTTTAGCAATAGATACTTCGGGACTGACAGCTACGGTTGCATTAAGTGAAGATGACCGCCTTGTAGCTTCATTCTCGATACAGTACAAAACAACACATTCTCAGATTCTCATGCCCATGCTTGAGAAGATCAAAGAGCTTACAAATCTTGATCTAAAGACCATAGACGCTATAGCTCTTGCAGCCGGTCCCGGATCATTTACAGGACTTAGGATAGGAACAGCAACAGCTAAAGGTCTGTGCCTTGCACTTGGAGTACCGCTCATAGCAGTTCCGACCATGGACGCCATGGCTTACAACTTATACGGAGTTGAGCGCCTTATATGCCCTATGATGGATGCTAGAAGGTCACAGGTATATACAGGAGTATACACATTTGTTCCTGAAAAGAATGAAGATACCTCTTTATATAAATATTCAATGAAGACAATACTTGATCAAAAGTGCGCTTCGATTGATGAAATAGCAGGTTACCTGAATGAACAGGGTAAGCCCGTAACCATACTTGGAGACGGAGTGCCTGTATATCTTGATGCTTTGGAAAAAAAGCTAAAAGTGCCTTTCAGCGTAGCTTCAGTATCACAGGACAGGCAGAATGCAGCAGCACTTTGCGCTGTAGCTGCCCAGTATATGCGTGAAGGTAAGACAACAGACGCAGACTCTTTTGCCCCAGAGTATTTAAGAGTATCCCAGGCTGAGAGAACTTCACTTAAGAAAGAAAGTGAGGGAGATTCTTCATCACTTTCAAAAGATAGTGCGTCAGAACAAGGCAGACGAGAAGAGAGTGATGGAGGAAGCTTTGGAATGAAGATTCCAAAGGTCAAAGAGCGCGTATTTATAAGGCTTATGAAGGCCGAAGATATTGATATGGCAGCAGCTCTTGAAAAGGAGAACCTTGGTACAGAGGCATGGACACTTGATCAGCTTCTTACAGCAAGTACAAGAGATGATACTATATATCTTGTCGCTGAGAAGAAAGACCGCATAATAGGCCTTTGCGGAGTTCAGAATATACAGGGCGATGGCGAGATAACCAATGTATCGGTTTCTAAAGATATGAGAGGTGAAGGCGTAGGCTACAAGATGATGCGCCAGCTCCTTGAAAGAGGAAGAGGCATCGGTATAGACAACTATACAATGGAAGTCCGCAGCCAGAATACAGCAGCAAGAAAGCTTTATGAAAAGCTTGGCTTTAAGTCAGATGGCACAAGACCGGGATTTTATGATAATCCAAAGGATGATGCGGAGATTTACTGGCTTAGAAAGAAAAGTGAAAACGAGAATTAAGGATCAGGAATTAGTAATTCAGGATTAAAGATCTGAAATTCAGGATTGAAGATCAGGAATTAGAAATTCAGGATTAGAGATCTGAAATTTAGTATCAAGATTTAAAGATTCATATTGAGGTTAATTATGATAGATTTATGTCTCCTTGGAACAGGCGGAATGATGCCTCTTCCATACAGATATCTCACGTCCCTTATGGTGCGTTATAACGGATACAGTATACTTGTGGACTGCGGAGAGGGAACCCAGATGGCTTTAAGGAAAGCAGGCTGGAGCCCTAACCCCATCAGTATGATATGCTTTACACATTATCACGCTGACCATATTTCCGGACTTCCAGGAATGCTCCTTACAATGGGTAATGCAGAGCGCAAGGAACCACTTATAATGGTAGGACCAAAAGGACTTGAGAAGGTAGTAAACAGTCTTAGAGTTATAGCACCGGAACTCCCTTTTCAGATAATATTCCATGAATTATCATCTGCAGAAGAGACTCTTACATTAGATGGAATGCCCGATTTTGAAATTACTGCATTTAAAGTAAATCACAATGTCATGTGCTACGGATATGATTTCAGACTCTCTCGTAAAGGTCGCTTTAATGTAGACAATGCCAATGCTCTTGAAATTCCAAAATGTTACTGGAGCAGGCTCCAAAACGGCGAAACTATAGAAGCTGAGGATGGCAGAAGCTTTACTCCCGATATGGTAATGGGTAAAGCTAGAACAGGTATTCACTTTACCTATGTTACTGATTCAAGACCTACAGACGGCATAGTACAGCATGCCAAGGACGCAGACCTTTTCATATGCGAAGGAATGTACGGAGAGCCTGATAAGCTTCAAAAGGCAAGGGAAAAGAAGCATATGACCTTCTATGAAGCTGCAGATATGGCTAAAAAAGCTGCTGTCAAAGAAATGTGGCTGACACACTACAGTCCGTCTCTTAATAATCCGAAAGATTATTTGAGCGACACCAAAAAGATATTCAAAAACACTGTTGCTGCTAAAGATGGAAGAATGATAACTCTTATGTTTCCGGAAGAGTAAGTAGATAGATGTGCTGATTTATGATGCAATAAATGCATCTTGCAAGGGTTCCTGATATTGGTCATCCATGAAAGGAGGATCTAATGTCTAAAGATGGTAAAAGTTTTTGGAATAATCGTATTGTTCAGGGCATAATAATGCTTGCTTTGGGAGTACTGGTAGCTTGGGCTATACTTACAAGATTTACATCGGTACTTACAACAAGGCCTGAGGAAAAGATCGGAACACTTAGCGAAGTGCAGACGCTTGCGACCATGAATCTGGATAATTCTTATCCGGGTACAGTAGACGGCGTCGTAACTTTGTTTGCCAGGATCACAAAGGCTATATACAATGAAGAATACAGTGATAAAGAGCTTGAAAAGCTCTGCACCAAAAGATACCAGCTTATGGACTCTGAACTCCAGGAGGCACAAGGAACCATGGATCAGTACCTTGACTCCATGAAAGCTGAAGCCAAGAACAAGAAGGATAATTCAATAACTATATCAAACTATTTTGTTGATGAGTTTGATGCAAATAGTGATATATATACCCTTGATGGAGATACCCATCAGTATGCCAAGATCAACTGCCAGTTTGTTATGAGACAGGACAGCGTTGCAGATACCTACAATTATCTTTTTACTATGAGAAAAGATACTGAGTCTGGCAAAAACTGGAAGATACTTGGATGGGAAATAACACTTGAGGATGAGACCACAGACCCTGTCACAGCAATATGTAACAGAAATCTTGAAAACGACTATCCTGCTGATCCTGAAGATGTAGTTGAATATTTTGCATATATAACAACTGCGCTCTATAATGAGAGCTACAGCGACTCTGAATTTGCAAAGATGAGCGCTGCAAGAGCATATCTGTATGATGAAGATCTTCTTGCAAATCAGACAGATGTTGATGCCCAGCTAAAAGCAGAGGTTGCGACTAAGAAGGATGCAGGAGTTGTAGTTGCTGCATATGTGGTTGATGACGGAGATGATTTTAAATATAAATATATAGGTGACGATTACTGCGCTTCAGGCAATTGCCTCTTCTCTATGAGAGGGACAAGTGAGCGACAGGTTCTCACATACCAGTTCATACTGACCAAAGATACACAGGGAAGATGGAAGATCTACGGCTGGGAGATCACGGAAGAAGAGTAAGGAAAGTATTGTAATGATAATTGATAAGAAAACAGAAGATGATGGCGTCATAATGATGTCAATAAAGGATGATGAGAAAGCTGCATCATCAAATAAAGAAGCCGCTGGCGATAATGGCAAGGAGCATGTGACTATACTCGCTATAGAAAGTAGCTGTGATGAGACTGCAGCGGCTGTTGTGAGAGATGGAAGAGAGGTCCTTTCCAATATAATTTCTTCTCAGATCGCGCTTCATACTGTATACGGCGGTGTTGTTCCTGAGATAGCTTCAAGGAAGCATGTTGAGAAGGTTAATTACTGCGTGCGAGAGGCTTTGTCTCAGGCAGATCTTGAGTTAAAAGATATTGATGCAATTGCAGTTACATATGGCCCTGGTCTGGTAGGTGCACTTCTTGTAGGAGTATCTGAAGCTAAAGCGCTTAGCTTTGCTACAGGAATTCCTCTTGTAGGGGTACATCATATTGAAGGGCACATAAGTGCTAATTATATTGAGAACAAAGATCTTGAACCTCCTTTCGTATGTCTTGTTGTATCAGGAGGACATTCTCATCTTGTTGTAGTCAAGGACTACGGCGTATATGACATTATAGGCCAGACAAGAGATGATGCAGCAGGAGAAGCTTTTGACAAGGTTGCAAGAGCGATAGGCCTTGGATATCCGGGTGGACCTAAGATTGATAAGGCAGCTAAAGAGGGTAATCCTGACGCAATATCTTTTCCCACAGCAAAGATTGCAGATGCTGAATATGACTTCAGTTTTAGCGGCCTAAAATCTGCAGTTCTTAACTACATCAACATTAAAGCAATGCAGGGAGAAGAGTTTAATAAAAACGACCTCGCGGCATCCTTCCAGAAGGCCGTAGTAGACGTACTAACAGAACATGCCATAAGAGCAGTCAAGGAGTACGGCTATGATAAGCTTGCAATTGCAGGAGGCGTTGCTTCTAACTCAGCGCTTAGACAGAGCCTTGAAGATGCATGTAAGGACAATAATATAAAATTCTATAGGCCATCACCTGTACTTTGTACAGACAATGCTGCAATGATAGGAGCAGCAGGCTATTATGAATATATCAAGGGCGTAAGATCAGGCCTTGATCTTAATGCAGTTCCAAACCTTCCGCTTGGTGACAGGGAGAGAAGATTCCATGGAAGAAGCAGCATGTAATATATTGTGGATTAAGAGGACATCTATGAAGACAGCAGCGATAGTTCTTGCAGCCGGAAGCGGCTCAAGGATGCACAGTGATATCAAAAAGCAGTATATGGAGATCAGCGAAAGACCGCTCATATACTATGCTCTGAAGGCTTTTGAAGACAGCTTTACAGATGAAATAGTTCTTGTCGTATCTCCAGGAGATATAGATTACTGCAAGGCTGAAATTGTTGATAGATACGGATTTTCAAAGGTAACAAGGATAGTAGAAGGTGGCGCTGAGCGCTACGATTCAGTAAGACTTGGACTTCATGCTGTATCTGATAATACCGATTATGTGATGATACATGACGGCGCAAGACCTTTTGTAACAGAAGAGATAATGCAGCGTTCCATTGATGGAGCAAAGATGAACAGAGCCTGCGTAGTAGGTATGCCGGTAAAGGATACTATAAAGATAGTAGATGAAAGCGGATTTGCAACATCAACTCCTGACAGGAAGACTCTTTGGATGATCCAGACACCTCAGACCTTTGAATACGATCTTATCAGAAAGCTTTACGATATGCTTGAAGATAAGAAGGAAGAGATCAAAGCAAAAGGCATCAACATTACTGATGATGCCATGGTAGTCGAGACCTTCTCAGATACAAGAGTTAAGCTTGTTGAGGGATCTTATAACAATATTAAAGTTACAACTCCGGAAGATATAGGTATTGCGGAAGAGATACTTAGAAGCCGATGAATTATATTATTTGATTTTATAAAACCTCAGGACATTGTCCTGAGGTTTTATACTATCTTTTTACAGATAATATAATCATAAGGATCCAAAAGGAGGATTACAATATAATATATGAGAAAAAATCACATATATCATTTACAAAACCCAAAACAAGGCATATACTAATTTTAGATTGGAGGTTTTTTATGTTAAGCCAGTTTTCTGTTAAGAATTATAAAAGTATTAAGGATGAAATGACTTTTGATATGCAGGCTGCAGCGATATCAGAGCATGTAGATCGTGTTATTAAGGCCCAAAACAATGAGAGTATATTGCCTGTTGCTGCTATATATGGACCAAATGGTGGAGGAAAGTCTAATGTATTACAAGCAATGCATTCATTGGAACTTAAAGTGCTCCGACCATTGTATGCAGCTGAAGCTGATGCTCAAAACGGCTTCAGAATCAGAAATTATGAGATAGTACCTTTTGCTTTTGATGAAGAAAGCAAGAATAGTCCTACAGAATTTGAAGTTTTTTTTCTTACGGATAAAGCAGAGTATAGATATATTATTCATGTATTAGGTGAAACTATAGTATATGAAAGTCTATCGATGCGTAAAGTAGAAACAAATCGTACCACTGATATTTTTGAAAGAGAAGATGGAAAAATATCAATGGGGGATGGATTTGGAAGACTGAAAGTAAGTCAGGATATATCAGACACACTACCACTTTTGTCATACCTTGGAATTACTTACAGGAAGAATGAAGTAGTGGATGATTGTATTAGTTGGTTTGAGAATGGAATACGTTTTTTGAATTATGGAAGTCCGATGCAGGAGCTTAGGCTTGCAATAGCTAATTCTGCAGATATTAAAGGACTAATTCTTAATATGATACATGAAATGGATCTGGATATTGAAGATTTTACAGTGCAGAAGCGAGAAAATGGAGATATTCAAGTATTTACCAAGCATAATGTTTATGGGAATGTGTATGAAATAACTCTTGAGGAAGAATCAAGTGGTACTAAAAAATTATTTGGATTATTGCCATTTATAGCAGATAGCCTAACCAAAGGAACAACGCTTGTTATAGATGAATTAGATGCAAAGATACACCCTGTACTGCTTAAGCATATCATAATGCTTTACAACAATTTTGAAGTTAATAAGTATGGTGCTCAGCTTATTTTTACATCACATGATTTATCTACTATGAATAGCGATGTGTTTAGAAGAGATGAAATATGGTTTGTTGCTAAAGGCAATGAGCAGAATTCAAAGCTATATTCACTAGTTGAATTTAAAAATCCAGATGGAACATCCGTGCGAAAGGATGCAAAGTACGATAAACAGTATCTTGAGGGAAAATACGGGGCAGATCCATATCTAAAGAAAATAATAGATTGGAGTGTGATCTAATGCCTAAGAAAGCAGGAATGGAGGCTTGGAAAAAGAAGAGACGGAAAGAGTATCTAGAACGCAAAGAATTCCGGTATTATATTTTCTGTGAAGGCCAGCAAACAGAACCTCAATATTTTAATGGATTTAAAAAGTATATTGAATCTAATCCTATATATAAAGATATGGTGCTGATAGAGATTGAACCATGCGGTGCTGAAACCATGCGTGTTATAGGTCAGGCTGAAGAGTATGTAAAGAAAAATAGAATTACAAAAGGCCAGATATGGTGTGTCTATGACAAAGACAGTTTTCCGGCAGAAAGATTCAATGGTGTCCTGGAAAGAGCAGAAGCATTAAATTCTCAGAATGAAGAAGTTAAGTATCATGTAGCTTGGAGTAATGAATGTATAGAATTATGGTTTTTGCTACATTTCTCCTATTATACTTCTAATAACTATAGAACTGAATATATCGAATTTTTGAACAATAAGTTTTATGAACTTGGTCTCGGTAAGTATGCTAAGAATATGGAGAATATATTTGACATACTTATTGAAAATGGAAATCCTAAACTTGCGATAAGATATGCAAAAAGAATAATCAAAGAACATCAGGGAATGACACCTGCAATGATTGCACCGGGAACTAAAGTATATGAACTGGTCGAAGAGCTAGCAAAGTATTTACCGGAAGATGTACAGAAGAATTTTTCTTGAAAAAGGGAGCAACAATGAGTTGCTCCCTTTTTACAGATTATAATCATCGGATAGATATTCATGCATAGTATTTTTATAATGAGTATAGATCATTGCAGATAGATCTGAGCACTGCTTGGAAGTTGAGGAATCTTATGACGTCCTTACCTAATTAGCTGCATCCGCCTGACTTTTAAAGCTTTGAGAGATATCAGGTGCCTTGCACAGCTTAATTACATCATTAACTATCTGTTTATTAGTTTCCGGCAGAATATATCTGTATATTGATATGAAAATAGTCTCAAGATAATGATCGTCAGGATTATAATCGTCAGACAGATATTCTTGCATAGCCTTCTTGTAGTGCGTATATATCATTGCAAATAGATCTGAGCGCTGCTTGGAAGTAATAGTAAGATCAAGATCACTTAGAACGCGCATTCTATTAATTATATCGTACAGATTAAGATTTCTGCTTAGTTCACTGCTTGAAGCTATAATGCTCTTTGGAATAAGCGAACATGGAATACCAAAATCCAGCCCCTTTAGAAGAAGCGCTGTAGTAGGAATCTCTGAGTATGAGTATTTATAAAATGACTTCATACCCTTTGACAGAAGCGGAATCCTAAACACCTTATCAGAGAGATATAAAAGACTATCACCAATAGATTCATTTCTTTCCGCGGACATAGCTGTAAAAAAGCTTATGAAATGCTTAAGAGAATAGAAAGTCTGCATTGGAAGAAGCTTTAGATTCTGATAATCGATGCCTACAGGGAAGTACAAAATACCGCTGTCAGGGAATGAAAAGGCAGCTTTGTAAATCGATTCTACGGCATCCTTTTTGATCACATCTTCATCAGATATGATCCAGGCAAGCGTGGTATTAACATTAGAAAGCGCCATACCAATATTAGAATCCGATCCTACGTTGAAAGGATTTTTGTAAAAAGAGATACGGCGTTTAAAGCTGATATCATAATGATCAATGATATAAGCTGCTTCAGGATCTGAATGATCATCCTGAATTACCACATCAAAGTCAGGACATGTCTGACGGCTTAAGCTGTCCAAAACTTTTTCAAGAGATAACGAATTATTGCAGGTAGGTATTGCAACCGTAAGCCTTTCGCTGTTTATCTTGCGCCCAAGCTTTCTGAAAAGGCACTCATCATGCCTTATATTTTTAAGAGAATCAGAATTATTAGAGGAAGAGCTTTTACCCCTGAAGAAAAAACAGTTCTTACTAGTGACACAGGTATAGCCAAAACGCTGAATTGAAAGCGCAAGATCGGCGCCCTGATATAGGCCAGAACGAAGCTTTGTGCATATACCAAGAGCTGTGCCAAAGAGCTTATTGCGAAGAGATCCTCTTATAAGCACACAATAATCATGGAAGAAGCGTTCATTATAGAGACTATCTTTTTCTGAAAAGCTAAGAAGACCTGAATATTCTGCGCATTCGGCGAAAATCTTGTTAGAAGGATAACTCTCTAGTGAGCGCATAACATAATTGGTCTGAGGCTGTACTGCCCCTATAAAATAAGACGAGTACAGAGTTTTCTGAAGCCTTAACAATGTCGCAGGCTCTAAAATGATATCCGGATCAAGTATGAGAAGATCATTTTCAGGATGAGTATCGTCTTCGATATGATCAATAACGTCAGTAATCTGCGGAAGATCACAAATAAGACGAAGAGAATTTCTATACTCCTCGATATCTAAAGTTTTGCCACTTGGCCATTTAAGAAGAATTGAGATGCCGTTCATACGCTGTCCCCCACTAAGATGCTGTCAATAACTTATGCTACCAAATACCTTCTTTAATGATTAACCTATAAGGTCCAACCCCCTTGGATCTTAAGTATATCAATTATATAGAAAAACAATTTCGAAAATATATAAAATTTTGGAAATATTCAGTAATATTTTAACACATATTCGTCAAAGATGGGACGTTTGTTTGAATGTAATTTTGCTTTTGTTGATATTTATTAGGCAAAAGTTATAGATAAATATCTAGAAAAGCTTAAATGATGTATAATTAAACATGTAATCTATAAAACGAATATCATAATTCGTAATAAAGTATCTATGCTGCGTATAATAGTCTCACCTGTAGCTGTCAATAGCTTAATAATAGGAGAAAACGCTATGTTAAAAGATTTCGTCAAGCATGAATACCCCGAAGATGAAGAACTTAAAACAAGGATCAAAGAAGAGCGGGCTCATCTGTCTGCCCTGCAGATGAAGATCAAAGAAGCCGGACTTCCTGTCATGGTAATATTTGAAGGCTGGAATGCTGCCGGAAAGGGAGCACTTATAGGCAAGGTTATAAGAAATATCGATCCCAGATTTTTTAAGGTTGCAACAATGGACAGGCAGCCAAGTGATGAAGAGAGAAGGTATCCCTTCCTTTACAGATATATCAAGGAGATCCCTGAAGCAGGTAAGTTCAGATTCTATGACACCTGCTGGATGAATGAAATTGTAAATAGCGTAATAGAAGGAAAGCTTGATGAAGAAGAATATCAAAAGAAGGTACATTCAATCAATGTGATCGAGCGCCAGCTCGTTGATAATGGATATCTTGTGCTCAAATTCTTCTTCCACATCTCTCAAAAAGAGCAGAAAAAACGTCTTGAAAATCTTGAAAGCTCTAAAGATACAAAGTGGAGAGTTGATAAGGAAGATCTAAAGCAAAATAAAAACTATGATAAATGCCTTGACGTATTTGAAAAGTATCTTGATGACACCAATGAGTCCAGAACTCCCTGGTACATAATCGATGCTAAAGACAAAAAGGTTGCAGAACTTGAAGTATTAAAATATTTGAATCAGGGAATAGATGTTGCTCTTACCAACAGGAAGATGAATGTTCCGATCCTTCAGAATACCTTCCCTATGGAAAAAGTCAGTAAGCTGTCTGATATAACACTTGAAGATAAGACTCTTACAGATGAAGAATATGACATAGAACTTGATAAGCTTCAAAAGGAATTAAGGGATCTCTGTAATAAAGTATACAGGAAGAAAGTCCCTGTAATTATAGCTTATGAAGGCTGGGATGCAGCAGGAAAAGGCGGCAATATAAAGCGAATAGCTGAAGCTCTTGATCCAAGAGACTACGTTGTTGAACCTATAGCAAGCCCTGAACCTCATGAGAAAGCAAGACACTATCTATGGAGATTCTGGACAAGACTTCCTAAGACAGGTCACATCACTATTTTCGATAGAACCTGGTATGGAAGAGTTATGGTAGAAAGGCTTGAAGGATTCTGCTCAGAGAATGACTGGCAGAGAGCTTATAATGAAATAAATGAGTTTGAAAAAGAGCTCTACGACTTTGGTGCAGTCATCGTTAAGTTCTGGGTTCAGATCGATAAAGATACCCAGCTAAAGCGCTTTACCGACAGACAGAACACACCTGAAAAGCAGTGGAAGATAACAGACGAAGACTGGAGAAACCGCGAAAAGTGGGACCTTTATGAGACTGCCATAGACGAAATGATCGAAAAGACAAGTACAACTTTTGCACCCTGGTATGTACTTGAATCTGTTGATAAAAAGTATGCAAGGATCAAGGCCCTGAAAATCGTGATAGAGCAGATCAAGAAGAGGTTATAAAATGCTCCGATAGCTTATAAATTATAGTGCACAAATTATCACATAAAAAATTTATTATAATTTTATTTAAGCATTTAATGATTTTAACCGATATAAGCCATAGAAGACAAAAAGTGTTTATTTATGCTGTCTTTTATGGCTTTTTGGATTACGCAGAAATCCAAAGCATTTACACCCTTAAAACCAAGCACGAACATATAACTGATAGATTATGTTCAAAGCTTGTTTATATATGTACCACTAATTACAGATTTTAGATTATGAGTGGAGACATGGATGTTTCCAGTGAAGCTGCTATCAAGGAAGCTTTTGAGCAGCTCGTAATCTGTCACACATGGAGGTGATAAATCATGGCAAT
Organism: Butyrivibrio sp.; assembly: GCF_024699075.1. The sequence continues at coordinate 1,088 of NZ_JAILQF010000489.1, read as the reverse complement.
AAATGCGATACAACAGACCAATATAATGCAGGTTCAGCAGATGCAGCAGGTTCAGCCTGTTCACAAAGAAAGAGACGGAAGCGCTACCGTTGATACAGCAGGTAATGCAGCTGATCAGCTTGCTCAGGAAGTCGAAACTGTTAAGCAGACTACTAATGTAGCTGCATACAGCCAGGAAGATGACTTTGATGACAGCCAAAGTGAAGGAAGTGCTTCACAGCTTCAACATGCACTTGAAGTTGCTGATGAACAGAATGAAAAGAAGAATGAGAAGATCAGTAAAGCTATAGCTAATATCAATCAGAAGATGACAGCTAATACTGAGGCTGTCTTTGGATTCCACGAAAAGACTAATCGTGTAACAATAAAGATTGTAGACAGAGAGACCAAGGAAGTTGTTAAGGAATTTCCACCGGACAAGACTCTTGATATGATTGCAAAAGCTTGGGAACTTGCAGGTATCATGGTTGATGAAAGAAAGTAAATGTCCGATATATAAATAGAAGTACAATCCCGGTTTTTATGGATGAAAAGGACTTCATCCGGGAATGAGGTTTTATGACTAACAGAATTACAGGCCTTAATTCCGGCCTTGATACGGAATCTTTGATAACTGCTCTTACACAAACTTATCAGGATAGAGTAGATAAGCAGACAAGTGGACAGACAAGATTATCATGGAAGCAGGATACATGGAAGACTACTAATAAGAATATAGTATCTTTTTATAATGGCAAGATATCTGATATGCGTTTCTCATCTGCTTATAATAAAAAGACTTCTACATCTTCGAGCTCAGCAGTTTCTGTAATAACAGGCGATAGTGCAATGCTTTCTACATCGACAGTAAGCTCTACCAGCCTTGCAAAAGCTTCTTATCTTACAGGAAATAAAGTTTATACAACAGATGGTGATCTTGCGTCAAGTGATACAACAGCTTCAGAACTTGGTATTACAGAAGATACTACGATTTCTTTCAATATGGGTGGAACAACAGATGGATCAGATGTTTTAAGCATCACTGTAAAATCAACTGATACCATGAGTGATATTGCTTCCAAGATTAATTCTGCTACGTCAACAAGTGG
>NZ_JAILQF010000488.1 GCF_024699075.1 Butyrivibrio sp. | reverse complement strand
CAGAATAATTTCGGAGCAGAAGGTAATCAAAATTATAATTACCAGAATAATTTCGGAGCAGAAGGTAATCAAAACTTTAATTACCAGAATAACGATCAGTCTGTTTCTTATAATAATACGCAGTATGCTTCCGGATATGATGCAAATGGATACAATATGAATGCTCAGGGAGCAAGACTTAATGGACAGGCTATGAGTGTTGATAAGATGGCTGCAGAAATGGAAAAAGAGGAGAACGTAGGTAAAGGTATCCTTGGCGCCATTTTAGGTTCTCTTGTTGGTGTAGCTTTCATGGTACTTCTTTCTATGGGAGACAGAGTATCTTTTTATACAGGATTTATAATGGCTATTTGTGCATTCAAGGGATATGAAAAGTTTTCAGGAAGAAATTCCTACAAGGGTATTGCAATAAGCACAATAGTTACTCTTATCATGGTATATGTTGGTACAAGACTTTGCTTTGCTATAGACATCATGCAGTTATTCAAGGGCTATAGTGTATTTGAAGCATTTATCGAAGTTGATGATAAGATTGACAAGTTCGGTGAAACCTGGCGTTCAGCATTCATGGAGAATCTGGTAATGCAGTATATCTTTTCCGGAGTAGGTCTTGTTGTCGCTGTTATTTCAGGTATTAGTGGTAAGAAGGAAAAGGAATCAGGTCTTGGCTCTTTCAAGAGAAATGATCAGAATAATAAGTAATACAAAAGATGGTCGGTATCAAGATACAACCAAAGCTTTATTAAGTGTAGTAGTTTTATGACTGCTACGCTTTTTGCTTTTATAACGATATAGTGGATAACGTATTATCTTTAGATTGCTACTGGGTGACATGCTCTTTGTTTTACTCGCTACTAGTGGGCAATTATGGTATAATCCAAGTGATTGTACAATTTTGAATTTTGAAGGAGGCAGTATCATGCCTGATAATCATGAGATCAATCACATAATTAAAATTATTCTTCAAGATTATGACAAGAAGCGTGATGTTGACAAAATGGATGTGTTTGGTCAGCCGGATTCTAAAGCGGTTGAGGATATAACCCTTAAGCTTCTTAATGTTATTTTCCCAGGATATTATAGAGACAGGGTTTACAGAAGCTTTAATGACAGAAACCGAATGTCGGTCCTTATAGAAGACGTAATGTATAATCTGGAGAAGCAGATAACTATTGCGCTTTCTTATAATGAAGAGTACCGCGATACTGATGAGACTCTAAGAAAAGAGGCTGCTAAGAGAATAGCTGGTGAGTTTGGTGAGAAGATTCCTATGATAAGGGAATATGTTGATACGGACGTACAGGCTACATTTGACGGAGACCCTGCTGCTTATGGTAAGGAAGAGATAGTTCTTTCTTATCCGGGAATTCTTGCTACAACAGTTAATCGTATGGCGCACGAACTTTATCTGCTTAGTGTGCCACTTATTCCACGTATGATGACAGAATATGCCCATTCCAGGACCGGTATTGATATAAATCCGGGAGCTACCATTGGTAAGTACTTCATGATCGACCATGGAACCGGTGTTGTAGTTGGAGAGACTACTATAATTGGCGAGCATGTGAAGGTCTATCAGGGTGTAACACTTGGAGCTCTTTCTACAAGAGGCGGTCAGGATCTTCGAGGCAAAAAACGTCATCCTACCGTTGAAGACAATGTAACAATTTACTCAGGAGCTTCAATCCTTGGAGGAGAGACCATTATAGGTCATGATTCTGTAGTAGGTTCAAACTGCTTTATTACAGCATCTGTGCCTGCATGCACAAGGGTTACCATCAGGAACCAGGAACTTATTTATAAAGATGGTAATGGCAATGAGCATACACCATCTGAGTTCAAACAGGGCGAATGCTGGTGCGAAGATGATAGTGATGACTTTGTCATCTGATCACACATATAATTTGATATGCTTATAAAGCGGAATGTCTGCGGCTTAATGTCATAATGCTTGTCGCAGCAACTGCTTAAATATATTTAAAGTTGAAAGAAGGTTTTATAAATGTTCGAAAAGATTACTAAGGATATGCTTAAGTTCATTGATGCATCTCCTACATGCTATCATGTAATCAATAATATGGAGAAGAGACTTGAAGCTGAAGGATATACAAGGCTTCGCGAGTCTGAAGATTGGAAGATCAAAGCCGGTGGCAAATATTTTGTTAACCGTAATGGCTCTTCAATAATTTCATTCCAGATACCAAAGAAAGATTTCAAAGGCTTCCTTATGACAGCAAGCCACAGCGATTCCCCTTCATTTAAGATCAAAGAGAATCCGGAAATGCCTGAAGGTGGAATGTACGTTAAATTAAACGTTGAAGGCTATGGCGGAATGCTTGATGGTCCTTGGTTTGACAGACCTCTTTCCATTGCAGGAAGAGTTTTTGTTAAGGATGATGATAATAATATTTCAATGAAGCTTGTTAATATCGACAGAGACCTTGTAATGATGCCTTCTCTTGCTATTCACATGAATAGAGAAGCCAACAGTGGATATAAGTTCAATGCGCAAAAAGATATGCAGCCTATATTCGGAGATATAGCATCCAAGGGAACATATAATAAAACTGTAGCAAAAGCTGCAGGCGTTAAGGAAAGCGATGTTATAGGAAGTGATCTCTTCCTTTATAACAGAGTTAAGCCTACTGTATGGGGCGCTGGCAAAGAATATATCAGCTCTTCAAGACTTGATGATCAGGAATGTGTTTATACAACTTTTGAAGCATTCCTTAATTCTGCATCTTCATCTCATGTCCTTATGCACTGCGTATTTGATAATGAAGAAGTAGGAAGCGGAACCAAGCAGGGTGCTGCATCAACTTTCCTTAAGGATACACTTGAGAGAATATGTGATGGATGCGGCCGTACAAGACAGCAGTATCATACAGCTCTTGCCCAGAGTTTTATGTTATCAGCTGATAATGCTCATGCTATGCATCCTAATCATGGAGATAAAGCAGATCCTGTCAATCGTCCATGCATGAACAAGGGTATAGTAATTAAATTTAATGCAAACCAGAAGTATACAACTGACGGAGCTTCAGAAGCTATGCTTCGCATGGTTCTTGACAGAGCCAAGGTTCCTTATCAAATGTTCACTAACAGAAGTGATATGCCTGGAGGATCTACACTTGGTAACATCAGTAACACTCAGGTTGCTCTTAATACAGTAGATATAGGACTTGCCCAGCTTGCAATGCATTCTCCTTATGAAACTGCCGGTTCTAAGGATCCTAAGTACATGGCAGAAGGTGTCAAGGCATTCTATGAATCTAATATAGACATTCATATCTCTTAAATTTGAGCGGTTGTAAGATTATTTATAATCATTTATAATTGAAGATGTATTATCACTTTAACCAAAAATCTTAAAATCCGCATTAAAGGCGGATTTTAAGATCACTTGATCAAGACTTCAAAAGGCTTATTGTTTAAAAATATTGAATTAGCTTTTTGATACTTTTTGAATATATAATTCAAAAATATATAGTTATAATGAAAGTAGGACTAGTTTTATGGGTTTGTTTGATTTATTCGGGGGTAACAAGAAGAAAGAAGAAGCTGCCGCAATTGAGGCTGAGCAGCGCAAAGAAGAAGAGGCTATAAAGAGCAAAGAAGATCAGATTGCAGCACATGAAGGTCTTGAATGGCCACATCCTGTACCAATCTCTAAGGTTCGTCCTTCAGGTGAAGAACCTGATGTGCTCGAAGATCCGGTATCCAAGGAACGTAAGGATGAGATCGGACCACTTATTTATGAAGAGAGAATCAGCCTTGATACACTCAAGTTCCTGTCTCTTCCCGAACTTTTGTTTGTACTTACTACACAGGAATATTTTAATTCCAAGAGTAAGCTCAAATACTTTAGTGAGAATCACCGCATTCTCTACAATGAACTTTTAAATCGTGTACGTGATGCAGAAATGCTTTACTGCTTATATGATGAAGCAACTAAATTTCCATTTATCGAGAATGGATTTGCTTATATCTATTTAGATAAGGACGTAGCACAGAAAGTAGCAATAGCTTATGGTAAGCAGTTTAGAAAGCTTGTTGTTAAGGATTGTCCGGCTCGTCCTGAGGGAGCAGAGAGTACTGACAGAGGCTTCTTTGATTATCTTTACTATCTTGGAATTGAGAGAATAGTTATTGACAATGGTCAGTATAGAGCAAGATTTTCAAGAAGTGAGATCGTGGCTCCTCCTAACTTTACAGATGATAAGAAACAGGCACCGATGAATCCTCAGCTTAGACTTGCTATGCTTGACTTCTTATCAGAGGCGCGCTGGCCTGTTAAGTATGAAAATAGAACAAAGGTTGTACAGACCAAGGAAGCAAGAATGGTTGCCCTTGCAAGAGCAGGACGTTATATCGTTCCTATTCAGCATGAAGGTCCTGCCCAGGTAATGGAAGATGGACGTATCAAGTTCAATAAGGACACTAAGCTTCGTTTTCCTGTAATGAAGACCAATAATGAAAAATTATTCCTTCCAATATTTACAGATGGTATTGAATTTGCTAAAAAGTTTGGAAGAGAAGGATTTGAAGGCGCTGTATTCAAATTCAGTGACATCTTAAGATTTGTTCAGGACAAGGATGGTATTGCAATTAATCCTATGGGAGAAAATATCATGCTTCCAAAGGATAAGATGATGGCACTTGAAGCTGCTTCACAGGTAATTGCGGCTTCCAAGAATAAAGCAGCAAAGCCTTCTAAAGAGGCAAGTGCACAGGATCTTATCAAGAGAGCCAGTGCAGAAGATGTTGCAGAAAAGATCATCCAGATGCCAAGACGTGCATCTGATGAAAATAAGACAGAAGATACAATTGCTACACAGAAGGGTGATGTTAGCGAAAAAGAGGCTGATATTACACCTTATAACAAAGATTAAGACTGACAAGTAAACCTTCTACTGAAAGGCGGCTTAAATGTTTGATCGAATGTTGGGCTATTATCTTGTAGAACAGGGAAGATTGACAGGTGAGCAGATTGATCAGGTTTATGACAAGCAGGCCAAGAGCCGTGCCAGACTTGGTGTAATTGCTGTTGCCGAAAAGCTTATGAGTATACCTCAGGCTGAACAGATCAACTCCCTCCAGGCAACACATGACAAGTATTTTGGAGATCTTGCTATTGAAATGGGTTATCTTACTCCTGAGCAGGTTACAAAACTTCTCAGTGAGCAGGGTAATGAATTCATGGCATTTTCTCAGGCTATTGTAGATCTTGGCTTTATGAGCCTTGATGAGATAGCAGGTCTGTCTCAGGAATATGCTAATAAGTATGGTCTTATGGAGTCTGAGATTGATGCTCTAAAATGCAATGATTTTTCGAGAATAGTACCTATTTTCACCAAGGATGCTGATGAGAAAACGGTTAAACTTCTGACTATAGCTGTCAAGAATGTATATCGTCTTATTGATCAGCATGTCACGATCGGACAACTTGAAAAGAAAGAAACCGTTTCAGGTGAGTGCGTCGGATATCAGAAGACTATTGGAAGAGATCTGCTTTGCAATAGTATATCCGGAAGTTATACTGACCTTCAGAAAATGGCTATGAGCTATACCAAAGAGGAGTTTATAGAGACAAGAGAGGATGCACTTGATGCCCTCTGTGAGTTTATAAACTGTACTAATGGAATATATGCTACTCAGGAAAGCACAGATGGTGAAATGATAGATCTGGAACCTCCTATCTATATCACACATTTTGCTAATATTAAGGCTCCTGTTGTGTATTCATTACCTGTATATTGCAGCGATGCAACTGTATATATTAATATTTCAGATGCGGGCAAAACAGAAATTGGTTAAGGCATACATTTAGTTGTGAGGAGGAAATGGCATGGCAAACGTACTTATTGTAGATGATTCCAGAACATCCAGAAGAGTACTTAGAGACATTCTTGAACGCAACGGTCATACGGTTCTTGGCGAAGCAGTAGACGGCAAGGAAGGTTATGATATGTATCAGACTCTTAAGCCTGATATAGTCACAATGGATATAACTATGCCTGTTATGGACGGCATAGATTCTCTTAAGCTTATAATGAGATTTGATCCCCAGGCTAAGGTTATCATGGTAACTGCAGCCGGACAGAAACAGAAGATGATGGAAGCACTTAAGATAGGTGCTGTAGAGTTTATTTCAAAGCCTCTTGATGAGGAAGCTATTGTTAAGACATTAAACGAGATAACACAGGTAAATTAAATAGTTACCTGTATTATCATAATGCTCTTAATGATTAGAGAAATATGTCCATGTTTATATCCATCCGCCGTCAAATGTTATGATCTGTCCTGTCATATATTTTGGGGATGTAATAATCTGCAATGTCATATCTGCGACTTCTTCCGGCGTGCCCATTCGGCCCGCCGGTATTTCATTTTCAAGAACTTCAAGATCATCATCAGACAGATGAGATCTATTCATATCAGTATCTATTACTCCGCAGGATATGGCATTAACACTTATATTAGAAGGAGCAAGCTCCTTGGCAAGAGCTTTGGTGAATGCGTTGACACCTCCCTTACTTGCAGAATAGGCAACTTCTGTAGAAGCTCCTACTGATCCCCATACTGAGGAAATATTAATGATCCTTCCTCCGCCAATAGACAGCATAACAGGAACTGCGCATTTGGAGGTATTATATAAAGAAGTAAGATTGGTATTTATGACACTATTCCATTCATCAGGCTCCATATCTGTAAGAAGACCAAGCCAGGCAACTCCTGCATTGTTGATGACGGCATTAACAAGAGGAATCTTTTTAAACATTTCTTTGACTTCATTATAGTTACCTATATCACATATAAATGGGATACAGTTGATCTCATACTTTTCTGATAATTCTGCACTAAAAGCTTTTAATTCATCGCCGTGATGAAGGCATGTAAGATAAAGATTATATCCGTTTTCGGCAAGCTTTTTAGCAATAGCTCTGCCTATACCTCTTGATGCACCGGTTATAAGAACATACTCGTTCATATATCTCCAATCCGCTGCCACTATTGGCAGCATAAACTCTATTTATAACAAAATATATACGTTAATTCTTTACAAATAACATAAAATCTAATATATGATAATCCTTTTATAAATAAGATAAAAATATACGCATATTCTTTTGCAGATAGCAACTAAACTTATATTTGCTAAATATTTATACTTAATGGTAACAAAGTAATTGACAAAAGACAAACTTAGAGGTTATTATAAGAGTACAATCAATTGCACGCAATTAAATAGCACTGATAAAATGCTATTAACTTAATGAATAAGACATTGATTCATAAGGAGGTCTATTTATGTACGATACACTAATTATTGGAAGCGGCCCTGCAGGTCTTTCTGCAGCAGTATATGCCAAGAGAGCTGATCTTAACGTAGCTGTTATAGAGAAGGAGTTCTCTTCAGGCGGTCAGATTCTTAATACATATGAAGTTGATAACTATCTTGGTTTGCCGGGTATCAACGGATTCGATATGGGAATGAAATTCAGAGAGCATGCAGATAAGCTTAAGGCTCCATTCCTTGAAGGCAATGTATCAGGAATAGAAGTAATAGAAAAGGGAAGCGATACAAAGCTTCCGGTATTCAGAGTTAATACAGACAATGGATCTTATGATACACATACTGTAATAATTTCTTCAGGTGCTAATCACTCTAAACTTGGAGCACCCGGTGAAGATCAGTTCAACGGTGTTGGAGTTTCCTACTGTGCAACCTGTGACGGAGCATTCTTCAGAGGGAAGACTGCAGTAGTAGTTGGCGGTGGAGATGTAGCTGTAGAAGATGCTATTTTCCTTGCAAGAGGATGTAGCAAAGTATATCTCATTCATAGAAGAGATGAGCTTAGAGCTGCAAAGACTCTTCAGAACGAGCTTCTTTCACTTCCTAACGTAGAAGTTATCTGGGATAGTGTTGTAAAGGAGATAAAAGGAACTTCTAAAGTAGAATCTGTACTTGTGCAAAATGTTAAGACAAAAGAAGAAACTTCTGTAAATACAGATGCATGCTTTGTTGCAGTAGGTATTACTCCCGAAACTGATAAATTCAAGGATCTTGTTGAGCGAGATGACAAAGGATATATAATCGCCCCGGAAACTGGAGAAACCTCATGTCCTGGAATCTATGTAGCAGGCGATGCTCGAAAGAAACGCCTTCGCCAAATTGTTACGGCCGTAGCCGACGGTGCAAACGCAGTTACAGCAATTCAGGATTTTCTTGTTGGAAAATCGTAACAATTTTTAATGTAAATTTTCACATTCAAATCAAACAATTTTAATAAATAAGACTCGAGTTGTCAGACAATTCGAGTCTTGTTTATTATAAAAATCACCAAATAATCTCCCTCAAATACAGTTATTTTGTGGAATTTTAAGATAAAGTAAAATATTAAATCTTAAAATTGCCACAAGTATTGACAAAATTAAGCCTAGGCGGTATATTAAATATCGGTGTAACAATTTCGTAACAATGTAGGGAGGCCAAACATTGAACAGAGTTGGTAAGCAGTTCGCCGTATGTATGTTGACGGCTGCTGTAACATTTACAGGCGCAGGAATAGAGGCTATGGCTGGTTCATCAGTAACATCAGTACTTCCTTCCGCCGGAATTGGATATGAACTTGCTTCAGATCAGGTAGAAGTATCAAATCTTCAGGAAGATGAGCAGGCTGATTCATCATCAGATGCAGCATCTTCAAGTACAGACTCTTCATCAAGCAGCACATCCGGATCTTCAACGACCTCAACTAAGGAAGCAACTAATACTACTCCTCTTTCATCCAGAGTAGACGAAGAGGTTCTTAACGATATAGAAGAAGCAACTGGTGCTACAACCACAACTAATGACGAAGAGGAAACATTTTCCAATCTCGTAATTGCACAGGTTAATGATTATGTTAACGTAAGAAGTGGACCTGGTGAAGATTATGACATAGTTGGTAAGCTTTATAATAATTCAGTAGGTACATATCTTGGAGAAGAGAATGGCTGGTATCAGATCAAGTCAGGTTCCGTTACAGGTTATGTAAAGGCTGAATATTGTGTAACCGGTGAAGCTGCAGTTGAACTTGCTCCAAAGGTTGGAACTCGTATCGCTACAGTAACAACTACAACACTTAAGGTTCGTAAAGAGGCAAGCACAGAATCAGAAGTTCTGGGACTTGTACCTATCGATGATGAACTCGTAGTAACAGAAGAACTTGATGGATGGGTTAAGGTAGAAATCGAAGAAGGTGAAGGTTACGTATCAATGGATTACGTAACACTCTCAACTGAATTCGTTGAAGCTGAATCCAAAGAAGAAGAAGAGGCAAGACTTGCTAAGGAAGAAGCTGCTAAGGAAGCTGCAAGAGCTGCAGCAAGCGCTAATACTTCCAAGTCATCATCTTCATCAAGTATCAAGTCTGCAGAGTCTTATACAACAGAGAAGAGCTCAATTGGTGAAGCTGTTGCAGCATTTGCTGTACAGTTCGTAGGTAATCCTTATGTATATGGCGGAACTAGTCTTACAAACGGATGTGACTGCTCAGGTTTCGTAATGAGTGTATATGCTAACTTTGGTGTTAGCCTTCCTCATTCTTCATCAGCAGACAGATCTGTAGGTGCAGCAGTAGATGGACTTGCAAATGCACAGCCTGGTGATATCGTATGCTACTCAGGTCACGTTGCTATCTACATTGGTGGCGGACAGATAGTACATGCTTCTACATCTAAGACAGGTATCATTATTTCAAACGCTAATTACAGAACACCACTCGCTGTTCGTAGAATCTTCTAATTTATTAAATATTACGGAGCTGATGTCTTAAATAGGCATCAGCTCTTTTTATGATATAGCCAGAAAAACCATTATCCTTAGACGATGGGTAGTTCACGTCGGATGGTCTTAAATACTCAGTTTGAACAAACTGTGAACATTCATATTGTTAGCCATGTTTAATTGCATATTTACTGTTAAAGATGCTATACTATACCTATCAAAGGAAATCATCAATCATTTCCGAGTAAAGAGGTGACTGCCATGAAATTCACAATTATAGGTAAAAACATTGATGTAACTCCCGGACTTAAATCAGCGGTTGAAGAGAAGCTTGGTAAGCTTGAAAAGTATTTCAATCCTGATACAAACGTAAACGTAACATTACACGTTGAAAAGGACCGTCACAAAATCGAAGTCACGATTCCGGTCAAAGGTAAGATCATTCGTTCTGAGCAGGTCAGCAGCGATATGTATGCTTCTATAGACCTTGTCGAAGAAGTCATTGAACGTCAGCTCAAAAAATACAAGAACAAGATTATTGACAAGCATCAGGCTGAGAAGAGTTCCTTCAAGATGGAATTCATCGAGCAGGATTATATGGATGAAGACGAGATTCGTATCGAGCGAGTTAAGAAGTTCGACCTTAAGCCTATGTATCCTGAAGATGCATGTGTTCAGATGGAGCTGCTCGGACATAACTTCTATGTATTTATTAACGCAGAAACAGATCAGACTAATGTAGTATATAAGAGAAAAGGTAATACATACGGTATAATTGAACCTGAGTTCTAATACCTTTTGAGTTTACAACTTTATATGAGATTATGAGGGGATGTATAGATTACATCCCCTTTTCTTTGGCAATAAATGATAAGACAACATTACTATATAAGGTATATGATCGATAAAGATATTACTATATGGTTATCAATTTGATAGAGTTATTACTATAGAGATGTCTATTTAATAATAGTCTTTATATAACGACAATTAATTAACGGCTTGATATAACACCTATAAAAGAGATATAATTTTAAGGTGAGTTTAGGAAACTGATTTCGAATTAATCCAAACGTTTTTGTTTCAAAAAGGTATTGTTTATCTTGATTTTTGATTTACTCATACGCAGTATTCATGCGCATTTCCATATAATGAAACTCGATTTTGAAGTTCATAGAAATTTTTTAAATTGTAAACGCTTACACTTTGTTAAAAATATTGCAATCTCAACTAACCTTATGTTATAATGAATCTGTTGTGATAAAAAATTAACAATCGTTACCACGAACAGATAAAATCTTATCATAAAGACATTATCGTGGTAAAAGGATTGATATTTTATCAGGCATTACAATTGAATATGTAACTAAAAGCTCTCATAAGAGCTCAATTACACAACGGAGGTATAAAAATGGCAAAGAAAGTAGTTTTAGCTGGTGCATGTCGTACAGCAATCGGAACAATGGGTGGCTCACTTAGCACAACTCCTGCAGTTGAACTTGGTGCTATCGTTATCAAGGAGGCTTTAAAGCGTGCAGGCGTTAAACCTGAAGACGTTGATCAGGTTTACATGGGATGCGTTATCCAGGCTGGACAGGGACAGAACGTTGCTCGTCAGGCTTCCATCAAGGCTGGTCTTCCAGTAGAAGTACCTGCAGTTACAACTAACGTTGTATGTGGTTCAGGTCTTAACTGCGTTAACCAGGCAGCTCAGATGATCATGGCTGGAGATGCTGATATCGTTGTTGCTGGTGGTATGGAGAACATGTCACTTGCGCCATTTGCACTTCCTAATGGCCGTTACGGATATCGTATGATGTGGCCTAGCCAGAGCCAGGGTGGTCTTGTAGACACTATGGTTAAGGATGCTTTATGGGATGCTTTCAATGATTATCATATGATCCAGACAGCAGACAATATCTGCAATGAATGGGGACTTACACGTGAAGAGCTTGATGAGTTTGCAGCAAAGAGCCAGAACAAGGCTTGTGCAGCAATCGAGTCTGGTGCATTCAAGGATGAGATCGTTCCTGTAGAGATCAAGAAGAAGAAAGAGACTGTAATATTTGATACAGATGAAGGACCAAGACAGGGTGTTACTCCTGAATCTCTTGCTAAGCTTCGTCCTATCAATAAAGATGGATTCGTTACAGCTGGTAACGCATCAGGTATCAACGACGGTGCTGCTGCGCTCGTAGTTATGTCTGAGGAGAAGGCTAAGGAGCTCGGTGTTAAGCCTATGGCTACATTCGTAGCAGGAGCTCTTGCTGGTGTTCGTCCTGAAGTTATGGGTATCGGTCCTGTAGCAGCTACACAGAAGGCTATGAAGAAAGCCGGAATCGCTAATGTTTCTGAGTTCGATATCATCGAAGCTAACGAAGCATTCGCAGCTCAGTCTGTAGCAGTTGGTAAGGATCTTGGAATCGATGTAGACAAGCAGCTCAATCCTAACGGTGGTGCTATCGCTCTTGGACATCCTGTTGGAGCTTCAGGTGCTCGTATCCTTGTAACACTTCTTCACGAGATGCAGAAGAAAGACGCTAAGAAGGGTCTTGCAACTCTTTGTATCGGTGGCGGTATGGGATGCGCTACTATCGTTGAGAAATACGAATAATTAAATTATAAGAGGGTGTGAAAATCTTATAAGGTTATATCACACCCTCTTAATACTGCTTAAATTGGAGGACGAATCAATGAGTTTTGTTTTATACGAACAGAAAGATAAAATCGCTGTTGTAACTATTAACCGTCCGGAAGCTCTTAATGCTCTTAACTCAGCTGTTCTCGATGAACTTAATACAGTTCTTGATAACGTTGATTTAAATACAGTAAGAGCACTTGTTCTTACAGGTGCCGGAGATAAGTCATTTGTAGCAGGAGCTGATATCGGAGAGATGTCAACACTTACAAAGGCAGAAGGCGAAGCTTTCGGCAAGAAGGGTAATGATGTATTCCGTAAGCTTGAGACTCTTCCTATCCCTGTTATTGCAGCTGTTAATGGCTTTGCACTTGGTGGCGGATGTGAGATCTCAATGAGCTGTGATATTCGTATCTGCTCAGACAATGCTATGTTCGGTCAGCCTGAAGTTGGTCTTGGAATCACACCAGGATTCGGCGGAACACAGAGACTTGCAAGAACAGTTGGTGTTGGAATGGCTAAACAGCTTATCTATACAGCACGTAATATCAAAGCTGATGAAGCACTTAGAATCGGTCTTGTAAATGCTGTTTATACTCAGGAAGAGCTCCTTCCTGCTGCTGAGAAGCTTGCAAACACAATCGCTGGCAATGCTCCTATAGCAGTTCGTGCATGCAAGAAGGCTATAAATGATGGTCTTCAGACAGATATCGACAGTGCACTTGTAATCGAAGAGAAGCTCTTTGGTTCATGCTTCGAGTCAGAGGATCAGGTTGAAGGAATGGCTAACTTCCTTCGTAAGAAAGATGATCCTAAGAAGGTTAAGCACGTAGATTTCAAGAACGCTTAATGAAATCTCAAAAACTGACATATATCTTTTAACGGAAAATAATAGATAAAATATATCTAAGGAGGATTTACAATGAAAGTAGCTGTAATAGGTGCAGGAACAATGGGTTCTGGTATTGCACAGGCATTCGCACAGTGTGACGCTGTTGAGACAGTATATCTTTGCGATATCAAGCAGGAGTTTGCTGATGGCGGTAAGAGCAAGATCGAGAAGAATCTTGGACGTCTTGTTAAGAAGGAAAAGATGACTCAGGAAGCTGCTGACGCAATCGTAGCAAAGGTTAAGACAGGTCTTAATACAATCGCTACAGATCCTGATCTCGTAGTAGAGGCTGCTCTTGAAGTTATGGATATCAAGAAAGCTTGCTTCAAGGAACTTCAGGAGAACATCGTTAAGAATCCTGATTGTATCTATGCATCAAATACATCATCTCTTTCAATAACAGAGATCGGTGCTGGTCTTAAGACACCTATCATCGGTATGCATTTCTTCAATCCAGCTCCTGTAATGAAGCTGATCGAAGTTATCTCTGGTGCTAACACACCTAAGGAGACAACTGAAAAGGTTATCGAGATTTCCAAGACTCTTGGAAAGACACCTGTACAGGTTAACGAGGCTCCTGGATTTGTTGTTAACCGTATTCTTATTCCTCTTATCAATGAGGGTATCTTCGTATATTCAGAAGGTATTTCAGATATCGAAGGTATCGATACAGCTATGAAGCTTGGATGTAACCATCCTATGGGACCCCTTGAACTGGGCGACTATGTAGGTCTTGATATCGTTCTTGCTATCATGGATGTTCTTTACAACGAGACTAAGGATTCCAAGTATCGTGCATGCGGACTTCTTCGTAAGATGGTTCGTGCAGGTCACCTTGGTGTTAAGTCAGGTATCGGTTTCTATAAGTACAACGAAGATAGAACAAAGACTCCTGTTGACAAGCTTTAATATCACTAATCAGCTTCCCGGGACGGGCATATCTGTCCCGGGAGTTACAGGTTAAAAGTAGGTTTACCATTGCTTAACCCTGTGTTGATAGAATAAATTGGCGGCAAGGCCGTCACAATAGAACTAAAGGAGAAAAAACATGGATTTTCAGCTGGATCAGAAGCATGAAATGGCAAGATCTCTTTTTAGAGAATTTGCAGAAAAAGAAGTAAAGCCTCTCGCAATTGAGACAGACGAGACAGAAGTTTTCCCACGCGAGACAGTTACTAAGATGGGAAAGAGCGGATTTTTAGGAATTCCTGTACCAAAGGAATATGGCGGACAGGGATGCGATCCTCTTACATATGTTATGTGTGTAGAAGAGCTCGCTAAGGTATGCGGTACAACATCAGTTATTGTATCTGCACACACATCTCTTTGCATAGATCCAATTCTTACATATGGTACAGAAGAGCAGAAGCAGAAATACGTTCCTGATCTTGCTTCAGGAAGAAAGCTTGGTGCTTTCGGTCTTACAGAGCCTGGCGCTGGTACAGATGCTCAGGGTGTTCAGACTAAGGCTGTTCTTTCAGAAGACGGTAAGACATGGACACTTAACGGATCAAAGTGCTTTATCACAAACGGTAAGGAAGCTGATGTTTATATCATCATCGCTTATACAGATATCGTTGAAGATAAGAGAGGCAGAAAGCAGAAGAAGTTTACTGCATTCATCGTTGAAAAGGATACACCTGGATTCACATTCGGAACCAAGGAACACAAGATGGGTATCAGAGGATCAGCTACATATGAGCTTATCTTCCAGGATTGCGTAATCCCTGCTGAGAACCAGCTTGGTGCTCGTGGAAAGGGCTTCCCTATCGCTATGCACACTCTTGATGGTGGACGTATCGGTATCGCTGCACAGGCTCTTGGTCTTGCAGAAGGCGCTCTTGACAGAACAATCGCTTATGTAAAAGAAAGAAAGCAGTTCGGTCGTTCAATCGCTCAGTTCCAGAATACACAGTTCCAGCTTGCTAACCTTGCAACAGAAGTAGAAGCTGCACAGCTCCTTGTATACAAAGCTGCAGAAGCTAAGAGAACTAAGGACAGATATTCTGTAGAAGCTGCTAAAGCTAAGCTTTTCGCTGCTGAGACAGCTATGGACGTTACAAC
>NZ_JAILQF010000487.1 GCF_024699075.1 Butyrivibrio sp. | reverse complement strand
TGGATACCGGTTATCATCTTTCTGGCTGCTTCTTTATCTTTTGGTTTACCAAGTATCTTCTGCTTATATGATACAACGGTATCTGCGCCGATTACAACAGGACTTTGAATTTCAGCGCTCGAAAAATCTCCAAAGTTATCGGAAGATTTTTTGTCAAAATTGCCATTTACAGAAATCGTTTGAAGTGCTTCATTTTCAAACTCTTCACCTATTCCTGTTTCTCTTGCATAAACCTCTGCTGCCTTCTGAAAAGACAACTGCTTTACTACTTCTACGGGATCAGTGCTTGTTATTACTTCTTCTTTGATCGCAGGAATAACCTCAAAAGAAAGACCTGCCTGCTGCATAAGTTCTCTTCTTCTGGGGCTTCCTGATGCTAAAATAATTCTTGGTGACATTAAAAATCTTTACTCTTTCTATACTTATATCAATTTTTAGGATTCTTTTCAGGTGTAAATACTCTTGAATTTGTAACCTGTCTTGCAGCTTCAGACGCATAAGCGCGAGCTTCTAGTCCGAACTGTTTCTGGGAATTTATAAGCTCTTTTCCCCTCTTATCAACCTTAACATATTCGCCGTCTTCATTCATAATGCTGGCTTTTTCGGTATCACTAAGTTCTGTATCAAGAATGTGCCATATCTTCTCCTGAAGATCAGGTTCCTCCACTGGGAAAAGAATCTCTACTCTTCTTTCAAGGTTTCTAGGCATCCAGTCGGCACTTGAGCAGTAATACTCAGGTTTACCTGCATTTTCAAAATAGAAGATTCGGCTGTGCTCAAGGAAGTTACCAACAATTGATCTTACTGTTATATTCTCTGATACACCCTTTATTCCGGTACGAAGACAGCATATGCCTCTTACTATAAGCTCTATCTTGACTCCGGCGCTGCTTGCTTTGTAAAGTGCTGCTATTACATCCTTATGACAGATAGAGTTCATCTTGGCTACGATTCTTGCAGGCTCACCTTTTCTTGCGTTCTCTGCTTCTCTTTCTATCATGTAGATGATACGGTCCTTGAGCCACAAAGGTGCAAGCGACAGACGGTTCCAGGCAAGTGGTTCGCTGTAGCCTGAGAGCATGTTGAATACAGCTGTAGCATCTTCGCCATAAGAATCCTTACAGGTGAACATACCAACATCAGTATACTGACGGGCTGTAGAGTCATTATAGTTACCTGTTGCAAGGTGAACATATCTTCTTATTCCATCATCTTCTCTTCTTACTACAAGTGTGATCTTACAGTGGGTCTTAAGTCCTACAAGTCCGTAGATAACGTGACATCCTGCCTGTTCAAGCATTCTTGCCCAGACAATATTGTTCTCTTCATCAAAACGGGCCTTAAGTTCGACAAGAACTGTAACCTGCTTGCCATTATCTGCTGCCTTTGCAAGTGCTGCGATAATAGGCGAGTTACCGCTTACTCTGTAAAGAGTCTGCTTGATGGCAAGTACATTTGGATCCTGGGCAGCATCAGAGATGAATCTTACAACAGGATCGAAGGTCTGATAAGGATGATGCATCAGAATATCTTTTTTCCTGATAGATGCAAATATATTTTCATCTGCTCTTAGTTCTGGCACAGGCTGCGGATCAAGGTATCCATGTTCCTTGAATTCATCAAATCCCTGTATCTTATAGGCCTTCATGAGAAAAGTAAGATCGAGTGGTCCGTCAATCTTATATATCTCACTCTCTGTTACGTTCATTTCTGCAACTATCAGACTCATGAGACGTTTATCGATATCCTTGTCAACTTCGAGTCTTATAGCTTCTCCCCATTGGCGCTGTTTGATCTGCTTCTCTATCTCCTTGAGAAGATCTTCTGCTTCGTCTTCATCAATGGAAAGATCGGCATTTCTTTCAACACGGAATGTATATGCACATTCTATGTTGTAATTAAGAAAGAGCTTGTCCATATTTCTAAGTATTATCTGCTCAAGGAGGATAACCCTGTGATTATCTTTTTCATCTTTAGGAAGTTCGAGTATTCTTGGAAGAACATCAGGAACCTGAACAAGAGCAAAGTCATAGGCTTTCTTTGAAGCCTTTTTGCCCTCTGCTGCATTATCCTCTTCTATCTTAGGAACGTCATTTTTCTTAGCTTTTATAAGCGCTCCTATATTCAGAGTTTTATTCCTAATGAGAGGAAATGGTCTTGAAGAGTCAACTGCCATAGGTGTAAGAACAGGATATACGAACTCTCTGAAATATCTGTCAGCAAAGTCGCACTCTTTATCTGTCATCTCTTTATGGCTTCTAAGTATATGAAGTCCATTCTCATCAAGCTGGGGACTTAACATTTTATTAAGTGTGTCATACTGCATATCCACAAATTCGTGAAGAGCCTCTGACACAAGTTCAAGCTGCCTGCTGGCTGTAAGCCCCGCTATATCAGGCTTTGTATAGCCGGCATGGATCATATCCTTTAAGGATGCTACTCTTACCATGAAGAACTCATCAAGGTTAGATGCTGTGATTGAAAGAAATTTAAGCCTTTCAAAAAGAGGAGTATTTTTGTCTCTTGCTTCATTAAGGCATCTTTTATTGAACTGAATCCATGAAAGCTCTCTGTTTATATAATATTTTGGATCCTCAAAATCTATTTTTTCCATACTCTTTTTATCCATGAATTTTTTGTCCATGTTCTTTTTATCAGCAGATTTTTTGTTTGAAGACTTTTTTGATGAAAATGCCATATACACTCTCCTTCAGGATCTTTTGTCCGGAGTAAAATGCTCTGCATTTCAATCTCCTATTGAACAATTTAAGATCAAATGTCTTTAAAACGTCTGTAATATTTTTATAGTATCAGAATGATCTCTTTTGCCTGATAACAGGTTTTACTCCGAATATTTCTTCAAAGAAGCTTGCCCTGTTACTTATGAGTCCCTTTTCTATTGTGATGTCTGATGTGGTATCAAGGAGTATCTGTACTTCGTCATCTTTAAGCGTTACCGATACGTCCTTGAATTTGTGATTATGAGTTCTGTCGAGGGCATTGGCAACTCTAAGTATCGCTGTAAGCTTGGCTATTGTCAGATAATCATTTTTGGTAAGACCCTTGTAGCCATCAGGCGAATCATCAAAATATATGAAGTCGTCGTGGTTGAATCTTACTACGTTGGCTACAATAGCACGTTCTCTATGCGAAAGGCCTATGATCTCTGTTGACATTATTATGTTGTAACAGCAATTACCCATGTTCACGAGACTTATATATTTACCGCAGTCATGAAGGATCGTGGACAGTTCAAGTAAAAGTCTTTCTCTGTGCCCAAGGCCATGAATCTTTTTGGTTTTGTCAAAAATAGGAAGGGCAATCGATTCAAGGGTTCTTGCTCTTGACTTACTTCCGCCGTAGCGCTTTGCTATTGACATTCCGCAGGCAAGTATATCAGCTTCAAAATCATGTATTGGAGATATATACTTTTTCTTTTCTGCATATTCATATGCTATACCATCGCAAAGTGTGACACCAGGTGCCCACAAAAGCTGTGACTGAAGTATCAGCGCTATTCTCTTTACGAGTATTCCGGATATATAAGCGAGCTGTACATATTCATTTGATATACTCAGCTCCTTGGCTATATAGTCATTGGATGTACTTGCAAGTCTGTCAAGGAGCTTATCGAAGTCCTTGCTGCTTATAAATCCTTTGTCATAACCAGGTGATGATATCTTCTGAAGTACAGGAGACATGTAATCATCGATTATTACAAGATTCTTATAAGATCTGTCACTTAAATAGAATTTGGAAAGGACATGAAGCTGAGAATCTACAAGCTCTGCGATAAGGTCAGGATATCTGTCCTTGCCTTCTGCAAGATGTTCAAGTGTCTGACGGAGTCTGAGAACTCCAAGCTTCATATTCTGCGTCGTTACAAGCTTATCCTTGTCAAAAAGAGATACCTGAATTGAACCTCCGCCTATATCTATTATGGCGGTCGGTTCTTCTATCAGTTCAGTAAATTTGGCTGACTGAAGCGCAATTGACTTATAATCAAGGAATCTTTGCTCTGAATTTGAAAGGATATCAACTTTGATACCGGTTCTTTGCTCAAGCTGGGCAGCAACAATATTGATATTATGAGTCTCTCTGAGCGCACTTGTGCCATATGCCTGGACATTTCCTACATCATAGCTTTTCATGATCTCGGAAAATTCCTTTAGAACTCTTGTAAGCTCAAGCATAT
Organism: Butyrivibrio sp.; assembly: GCF_024699075.1. The sequence goes on along the minus strand of NZ_JAILQF010000487.1, from coordinate 21,501 downwards.
GCTGGCTTGTGATCGTTCCTGTGGCATAGGTTTCAGATCCAAGATCGATACGGTGCCTGATATGATCAAGACACTTCAGTCCATTTTTCCTGGAAATTTCAAAGATCTTCATTGTAAGTTCATATGATCCCACATGAACCGCTGCAAAAATATCGCTCATAAATGCCCTCATATCGCGAGTGAAACGAGTGGCTTTAGAACACGGCTTGCGTAGCTCGCGGCACAAACCGGGGAGTGAATATCATATTCACTCTTAGTTTTCACTAATCTGGCCCAAAAGATAATCTACGAACTGCTGAGCACACCTTCCTGACAGGCCTCCGTGATTAAGTTCCCATTTATTAGCTTTTGAAAGCAGCTCTTCCTGGGGCATCTTAATTCCGTTTCTGTCAGCAAGTGTTGTAACTATTTCCTTGAACTCTTTAGGTTCCGGTCTTCCAAAATAAATAGATACACCAAATCTGTCTGACAGAGATATCTTCTCCTGTACAGTATCGTTCTTATGAATGTCACCGTCATCGGAAAGGCTCTTCTTGTCATTAAAGCTCTCTTTAATAAGGTGTCTTCTGTTGGACGTAGCATAAATAAGGACGTTCTGAGGCTTCTTCTCAAGTCCGCCCTCTATTACTGCTTTAAGGTATTTGTATTCAATCTCAAAGTCTTCAAAGGACAGATCATCCATGTAGATAATGAAGCGGTAGCTTCTACCTTTGATCTGTGCTATAACATCGTTCAGGTCCTTAAACTGATGCTTGTAGACTTCTATTATTCGTAATCCTTTGTCAAAATACGTATTGGCAAGAGCCTTGATACAAGTGGATTTGCCGGTTCCTGCATCGCCGTACAAAAGGCAGTTGTTTGACGGTCTTCCCTCAAGAAAAGCTTCAGTATTGTCTATCAGCTTCTTCTTGGCATTTTCATATCCGACAAGGTCATCAAGTTTTACATGTCTTATATTTTTAATCGGCTCGATCGTAACACCGTTAAAGTCCTGATATTCTGAGCCGTTTTTATGTCCTACTCTGAACGCTTTATGAAGTCCGAGTTTTCCCACTCCGTATTCTTTATAAAAGTTGGTAAGGCAGTCCTTCATTTCATATACATCTCCTGCCTTTAAAAGCTCCTTAGCAAGAGTACATATTCTATCTCTTATTCTGTGGTTATAGATCTTACTGTCAGCATTTCCCGCTTTATAATCAAAAATCTTTTCGAAATCTTTTGCTCCAAAGCTTTCCAAAAGCTCTGTAAAATCATAATGAAAAATTTTTTCAAATATTTCCATGTCATGAAGGACAAGATCATTTATGGTTCCCTCAACCTGACCTCTCATCTCGCAGGAAAGTGAATAGGTATTCTCACTGTTAACAAGTAGAAGTGTAAGGTAATCATGCCACAGATTGCCGTAAAATCCGCTTTTACCTGCAAACTCCACAAGCTTTGACATGCTCTTATACAAAAGAGATCTGTCATGACTGTTAATGTTGGTAAAGTTCCCTTGTGTATAGTTGTCCATGAGCTGTGACATGGCACATATAAGCTCATCATTTTCAATGTCTCTGTAACAGATCAGTTCTTCTACCATTATACCATCTCCATCATTTATAAAAAATAAGTAATTGTCTATGCCTTGTATATCCGCTACTTATAAGTGATCATGGCTACTTAACCCATTAAGATATTATAAGTAATCATCTGCTTTTGTTCAGATTTGATCTATCAGTAATTGCCAAGCACCCTGAGTGATTTAGCTTCTTCACGAAGGCCTCTTAGTGCATTCTTGACTGAACTGTCAGCAAGATTTCCTTCAAAGTCTATGAAGAATCTGTACTCCCAGTTTCTATCACCTATAGGGCGGGATTCGATTCTTGACATATTAACATGATTATAGTGGAAGTGAGATAAGATGTGGTAAAGGGCACCTACTTCATTTCCTACTTCTAATATAATACTGATCTTGCCTGCATTCTTTAAATATACTTTCTGATTGGTTACTATTATAAATCTTGTAGAATTGGTCTCAGACTGATTGATTCCTTTTTTGAGAATGTTCATGCCATAGAATCCGGCTGCATACTCACTGGCTATAGCAGCCTGGGATTTGTCACCATCTTCTGCAATTTTTTGTACTCCAAATGCGTTGTTCTTAAGGCTTATCTGCCTCCACGAAGGATGATCAGAAAGGAATTTGCTGCTCTGCATAAGTGACTGTGCATGAGAATATACAGTCTTTATATCACTGATATCAGCTCCCGGAAGTCCTATAAGACAGTGCTCTATCTTGATTATCTGCTCTCCTACTATAAAGTTCTCATACTCTGCAAGAAGGTCGTAGATTTCAGATACTATTCCTGCTGTAGAATTCTCTATTGGAAGAACTGCGTAGTCTGCAGCTCCTTCTTCTATTGCTATCATGGCATCTCTGAAGGTTTCCACATGGAAATTATTGACGTCTTCTCCGAAGAATTTGAACATTGCTGCTTGTGAGTAGGCACCTTCTGCCCCTTGGAATACTACGCGGCAGGATTTTTTATCTATAGAATCAATTCCTATGAATGGAAGCTTTCCTGAAGATCCGGCTTCTGTAAGCTTTTGATACTGAAGCTTCCTGCTCATTGCCATTATCTGTTCGAAAAGTTCTTCTACTCCTGTCTGATTGAACTCATTATGAGTAAGGCTCTTTACAGTAGCAATCTTCTCCTTCTCTCTTGCGGGATCAAAGACTTTCTTGCCTGTTCCTATTTTATAATCCGCTACCTGTGAACAGATATCCATTCTCTGTTCGTATAACTCTACTATTTTAGGGTCGATTTCGTCGAGCTTTGCTCTGAGTTCTTTTAAATCCATTAAAACCTCCAAACTATTATGCTGTGCTTTTTTTATCAAAAAACTTATAAGCTTCACGTTTTACGCCGATAACAATATATAGAAATACTATAATTATGTATTTTCTTAACATGCGAACACTACAAAGCTTAATTACAACCTGTATTCGGGCACTGTTATAAAAAATAATACCGCGTATTGATAGTTGGCGCAAGAAAGGAAATTTAAGCAATTATGCGTAAAATAATAAATATAATCATCGCCTTTGTCATAAGTATTGTTGTTGTTGCTGCAATTGCTTTTTATTTCTACCTTAATATGATTCCGGAAAATGATCCTACTACCGCCGGTAATACTGTTGGTAATCTCTATAATGGTGGGTATTTCTGTGAGATAGACGGAAATGTCTACTTTAGAAACAATTATGACAACGGCTGTATGTACAGCATGACTGTTGATGAAAAAGATATTAAGCCCATAACAACCATGAACGTATACTATATAAGCGGTATAGGTGATTATCTCTACTTCTATATGGATTCACAGCATCTGTCCAATTCAACAAGCGGTCTTGGAACCACTGTCAAATACTATGGTGTATATCAGTCAAGAACAGATGGAACCAAGCAAAAGTGCCTTTACCGCGGCAGAACAGCTGCCCAGATACTTTGCGGTAATTATGTTTATTTCCAGATCAAGGATTCGAACGGCGGTTCTCTTGCCAAGATCAAGACCGACAAGACCAATCTTACAACTATATCTGACGAATATATTGATCCTTGCGGTTTCTATGATGGCAAGATCTATTTTACCGGAGTTGAAAAAGATCATAATCTGTACATGATGGATACTCAAAACAACGATGCTATTACAAAGCTTGCAGATGGATCCTTCTTCTATCCTATATATCATGATGGGTATATCTATTATATGGATGCTGTAGATAACTATCATCTCAAACGTATGAATGTTTCATCTCTGAAGATTGAAACACTGACCAAAAACAGAATTGATTGCTATAACCTTAATGATCAGTATATTTTCTATTCTGTATCAGATGCACTTGTACCGGCGCTTCATGTAATGACGCTCGACGGATCCAGCGATGTGCCAATTCTTCAGGGCGTATACTTTAACATAAGTCTTACATCCAAATATGTATACTTTACTCCTGCCAAGGATGATACACGTATGTATCATATGCCTTTAGACGGCTCTGAAGCACCTGCCCTTTTTAATCCGCTTGAGTAAAGTTAAACCATATTTCTTTTCCCAAAAAATCTGTTGAACTTATCTCAAGAGCATGGTATCATACCTTAGATAGAAAAAAAGCAATAGATTCAAAGGAGAGAGTATGCGCTTTATTAAGTCAGCTAACATTAAAATACCTATGTATCTGCAGCCTCTCTTTTCTATTTCAATTTTTAATATGCATCTATTATGAAGGGATATTTATTTTTTAAAATAAATATCTCTTTTATTATGTTCAAAATGGAGGAATAATATGAATTCACTACGTCATTTAATGAGTCCTATGGATTTTAGCGTACAAGAACTCGAGGATCTGTTTGATGTTGCAAATGACATCGAGCACAACATGGATAAATATTCAAATGCATGTAATGGCAAGATTCTTGCCACATGCTTCTATGAGCCAAGTACCAGAACCCGTCTTTCTTTCGAAACTGCAATGCTCAGACTTGGCGGCAAAACTTTAGGTTTTGCAGATGCGTCTAACTCTTCCGCTTCCAAAGGAGAAAGCGTTGCCGATACAATTCGTGTTATCAGCTGCTTCGCAGATATATGCGCTATGCGTCATCCCAAGGAAGGTGCTCCTATGGTTGCTGCTTCCAAATCTCTTATCCCTGTAATCAACGCAGGTGATGGAGGCCACCAGCATCCAACGCAGACACTTACAGATCTTCTTACCATCAGATCTCTTCACGGAAGTTTGAACAACTTCACTATCGGTCTTTGCGGCGACCTTAAATTCGGTCGTACTGTTCACTCTCTTATCAATGCACTTACAAGATATGAAGGTATCAACTTCATCTTCATATCCCCACAAGAGCTCAGAGTTCCTGATTACATTACAGAGATGCTTGATTCCAAAGGAATCTCTTATCGCGAAGTAATAAAGCTTGAGGATGTAATATCAGATCTTGACTTCCTTTATATGACTCGTGTTCAGAAAGAGCGTTTCTTCAACGAAGAAGATTATATAAGACTCAAGGATTTCTATATCCTCGATAAAAAGAAGCTTGATATGGCCAAATCCACTATGCAGATACTTCATCCGCTTCCACGTGTAAACGAGATCTCAGTTGAAGTTGATGATGATCCAAGAGCTGCATATTTCAAACAGGTTCAGTACGGACTTTATGTAAGAATGGCTCTTATACTTACACTTCTTGATATGACAGATGCACATATGAATGAAGGACTTTTAAGAAAGTTCTGATTTATAGATAAATATGAATTTATAGATAGTTCTGATTTATGGATAATTCTGAATAAAAGATAGATCTAAATTTATTATAGTTCTGAATTTATTATAGTTCTGAATAAAAGATAGATCTGAATTTATGATAGTTCTGATTTATGGATAATTCTGAATTAAAGATAGTTCTGATTTTATGATAGTTCTGATTTTATAGAAACGGAGGAATATAAAATGCTTAATGTAGGAAAAATAGATGAAGGCTTCGTCCTTGACCATATAGAGGCCGGTAAAGCAATGTCAATCTACCATCACCTTGGACTTAACCGCCTTGACTGTACAGTTGCCATTATCAAGAATGCCCGTTCAGGCAAGATGGGACGTAAAGATATCCTTAAGGTTGAGTGTGATATAGATTCAATGGATCTTAATATACTCGCTTTTATTGATCATAATATCACTGTTAATGTTATTAAAGATGGTGAGATCATTGAAAAGAGAGCTCTTGTACTTCCACAGGAGATCAAAGAGGTCTTAAGGTGTCATAATCCCCGCTGCATTACTTCTATCGAGCAGGGGCTTCCTCACATCTTCTACCTGGCCGATGAAGCCAATGAGATCTACCGCTGCAAATACTGCGATGAAAAGTACACAGAAAACGATGCTGACTTTAACAGAGGCCAGTGCTAAATAGAATCGTAAAAATTTGTACTAAATATAATCAGCAGGATCTGTGCCAATTCTAATCAGCAGGATCTGTGCCAATTCTAATCAATAATACTTGCGCCAGGCATAAATTAAAAGTTTTATGCCTGGCGCTTTTTATTTTAAAAAAGCTCTGTCTGCGATATGGATCATTAGTCCAATCAGCAGGCAGAGCCTATTTTTACATATTAAATTTCTTATTTATGACTGTGACATCCGCCATGGCAGGATGTGCAATCCCCTGTGCATGAATATGGATTGCCTTTTCCGCTTTTCATACCTTTATACATATTACGTACAAGATACGCGCAATATCCAAATATCAATGCAGCTATTATTATTGTAGCTACCATATAACTCCTTCCTACAATTTAACAATCAGGGGACATAACAATAATTAAATATTCTTTATATCTAGTCCTGATCTGAAATCAATTTTCTGAAACAGCACGGCGGCTCTCGATATCAGCATCCTTGTAAGGGTTAGGACGAACAAGGAGATAGATCATTGCAACTACGAGAACTGCTGCTACAATTGTACCAAATCCAAAGCTTACAGCGCCTGTGAAAAGTCCGCCGATCTGATAGATGATAAGGCCTACTACATAAGCAAGTACGCACTGATATCCGATTGCGAACATTGTCCACTTACCATTGTTCATCTCTCTCTTGATAGCACCCATAGCTGCAAAGCAAGGAGCACACAGAAGGTTAAATACAAGATAAGCATATGCTGCTATAGGAACGATGTGAGCCTGTATGATCTCCCAATACTCAGCACCATCTTCTGCTACTTCAGCATAACCAAAGAGCATACCGATTGTTGCTACAACGTTTTCCTTAGCAATAAGACCGGATACTGCAGCAACTGTCATCTGCCATGTTCCAAATCCAAGAGGAGCAAAGATAGGAGCAAGGAATCCACCAATCTTAGCAAGAATTGATTCTTCCTGTGCTACGATCAGAGCTTCACCTTCAAGATCGCCAAAGTCAAGCATTCCAAATCCGCTTTCTGTGAATCCGAAGTTCATAAGGAACCAGAGAACGATTGTTGAAAGAAGGATAACTGTACCTGCCTTCTTAATGAATGACCAACCACGCTCCCACATGCTGCGAAGAACACTTCCAACAGTAGGCATATGATAAGCAGGAAGCTCCATAACGAATGGTGCAGGATCACCTGCAAATACCTTAGTCTTCTTAAGTACGATACCTGTAAAGATGACAGCTGCAATTCCGATAAAGTATGAACTCCATGCTACCCATCCGCTATTTCCAAAGAAAGCACCTGCAATAAGAGCGATGATAGGAAGCTTAGCTCCGCAAGGAATGAAAGTTGTTGTCATGATAGTCATACGGCGGTCTTTCTCAGTATCAATTGTACGAGAAGCCATTACACCCGGAACTCCGCATCCTGATGCGATGAGCATAGGAATAAAGGATTTACCTGAAAGACCGAATTTGCGGAAGATTCTGTCCATGATGAATGCTACACGAGCCATATATCCGCAGTACTCAAGGAATGCAAGGAATATAAACAGGATAAGCATCTGAGGTACGAAACCAAGTACAGCACCAACACCTGCAACAATACCATCAAGGATAAGGCTCTTAAGCCATCCGGCAACACCAACTGCATCAAGTCCAGCTTCAACAGCAGGAGGAATGATCTCTCCAAAGAGTACGTCATTGGTCCAGTCTGTTACTATCGTACCGATTGTTGTAACAGATACATAGTAAACTACGAACATTACAAGTGCAAATATAGGAAGAGCAAGAACTCTATTAGTAACAATCTTATCAATCTTATCAGATACTGACAGACCGGCTTTTACCTTAGCTACTGAATTCTTAACTACATTTGTAATTACATCATATCTAGCGTTTGTGATAACGCTTTCTGTATCATCGTCATTAGCTTTCTCAAGCTCTGCTCTTACTTCATCAAGCTTCTTCATATCTGAATCAGATATTGTAAGCTTTGAAAGAACTTTAGAATCCTTCTCAAGAAGTTTGATATCAAACCATCTGCGCTGCTCGCTCTTGCATGCATCCTTAGGAAGGATAGCATCTGCAGCTGCAATAGCCTTTTCTGTATTTTCATCAAACTTAACAGCTGTAGCTGCCTTGCCTGACTTTGCAACTTCAACAGCCTTTGATACAAGCTTGTCGATACCATCACATTTAAGAGCTGATATCTCAACTACTTCAACACCAAGTTCAGCTGAAAGCTTCTTGGAATCAATCTTGTCTCCGTTCTTACGAACGATATCCATCATGTTAAGTGCAACAACAACCGGAATTCCAAGCTCTACAACCTGAGTTGTAAGATAAAGGTTACGCTCAATATTTGTAGCATCTACCATATTGATGATTGCATCAGGTGTCTCATTTAAAAGATAATTACGTGATACTACTTCTTCAAGTGTGTATGGTGAAAGGGAATAGATACCAGGAAGGTCAGTTACTACTACATCCTTCTGTCCTTTTAATTTACCCTCTTTCTTTTCAACTGTAACACCAGGCCAGTTTCCAACATACTGATTAGAACCTGTAAGGGCATTAAACAGAGTTGTTTTACCACAGTTCGGGTTACCTGCAAGTGCAATTTTCAAAGCCATATTCTTCTCCTCTAACTTATAATGATATTTTTTATATGATAATCATTATGATATTCATTATCATTTACCGAGTAAAAAAATTACTCAACCTCAACTATCTGAGCGTCTTCTTTTCTAAGTGAAAGCTCGTAGCCGCGAACTGTAATCTCTACAGGATCTCCAAGAGGGGCAACTTTTCTGATATATACAGAACTACCCTTTGTAATACCCATGTCCATAACTCTTCTCTTCAGTGCTGAATCAGCTCCATCAAGCTTCTTGACAGTAACTGTCTCTCCAACCTGAACGTCTCTTAATGTTTTCATTGATCTCCTCTCCTTTAGACCATTATCTTCTTGGCCATATCCATATTTATCGCTACTCTGGTATCTCTGATCTTAACGATCATATTGCCATTCATAGTACTCACTGTTGTTACCTCAGCGCCTTCAGTGAAGCCGAGGTTTTCCAAAAATCTTTTTGTATCTTCAAGTCCGCCAACTTTTTTGACGGTAGCTGCGTTACCAGGTTCCAATAATGTAAGTGGCATCATTAAAACTCCTTTTCTTTATTTGCTATGCCTATTTTTAGGCACAACAAAAGATGTTACCCATTGCTAATAACATAATACTTTTGTGGATTTTGAAAGTCAATATCATTTTCAATATTTCCACGAAAATTATAAAAAAAATATTAAATTGCATACGATATATTTAAAAAGCGCACTATAGCTACCTTTATAAGGCATTGGTTTTTATTGTTTTTTACTATAAAAAAGCTCCTTACCATCACCTGATAAGGAGCCTTAATTCATTATCTATTTAATATTCTATGAATTTTGAACAAAAGCACTTAATAATATGAACTATTTAGTATCCGAATTCCTGTGCCCAGTACCATGAGCCATCTGATGTCTGATAGATAGCCATTCCTATTGTAGCAAAATTAGAATCCATAATATTAGCTCTGTGTGTAGGAGAATTCATCCATGCGTCAACAACTGAAGATGAGCTCTGATACAGTTTTGCAAGATTCTCTCCATACTGAAGAGTACTATTTACCGTCCACCAGCTTGATCCATCAGGTCTTGTATGTGAAAAGTATGAGGTGATCTCCTGTGCTCTTACCTGAGCAGCACTGGCAAGTCCATCACTCCAGGCAAGTGCCGGAAGTCCGGAAGCTGTTCTTTGAGCATTAACCAGGGCAAATGCTTCTGACAGAGCTGCATTTATTGATTCACTTGACTGATACTCTCCTGCAAGTGCTATTGCAGTATCATCAATATATATTTCACCGGCTCCTTCACCAGCAGCACGGAATGCAGCATCACCGATCTCTGCATTTCTTGAGCCACAAGCGGCCAGTACGACTACGAGCATTCCTACAACAAGTACTGATACTGTCCTTTTTAAACTCTCGATTTTCCTCATAATCAGATCCTCCATGACATATTTGTCTATGTTTATTTTATCATAATTACAATATATTTTCAATGCATGATTCTTTTTATGATGTATATATTTTCTTTTCCTTATTTTTTATCGGCTATATAAACAAAAACAAGAACCTTGTTTCCAAGATTCTTGTTTTTAATTTTAATTTTATGATGCAGGTGTCAAAAGTACCTTTTCATTTAGATTTTTTTAGTCAATCTTTTTTGCTGATTCTTTGCTCTAATCTGCATTAGCTACCGTTTCTATTTTTACGCCATGTATTACAAAGCGTTTTGATGACCCGCGTTGTCCTGAACAGGTCGACAGGCTCAAAATCTCAGGTCTGTCATCAAAAGATACATCTATAGGACACTTGTAACTTGTAAGCGTCTTGAGCCTTTTTACATAAGCATCGTAGCCTTCATCATCATTTATTATGGCATAGACTGTATCATTTCCATTATTAGTAGATTCGAAACAGTAAACTACATATTTAAAGGTTGCCTCTTTAGTATATACGTAGAAGTATAGAGGTTTACTGTTTAGTTCATCTCTATCAGGCATCCTGTAAATATTATCAAGTGATCCGAACATAGAGCCGTTACGCATATTGTGGCCAAAAAGGAAATCGCTGTATCCCATAAAAGTCTCATCCGAATATTCATCAAGGAATATACAACCTGAAGAGTTCCTCTCTCCTGTGTATGTCACGTGAAGATACTGATCAGTATAATTTTCTTTGACTATGGGATAGTTCAAAGTAAAATCATATTTATCATTTTCCACGTCAAAGTCCCAGTAGAGCCAGCCTATAAAGTCAGCGTTCTGTGAAGTTAATGCATCAAAATCAATTGTAAGCTCCGGTATTCCGGTCTCTTCATCAATTGCTACGCTCTCTTCACCTGTATCAGGGTCTTTTTCCGGATTTACAGATACTGCGCTTGAAGCTATATCTTCATACTCTTGTACCGCAACCTCTCTTTCATGCATTTCATCGTATATATCGTAGCTTTCGTATATTATCACGCCTACGAGGATTACAACTACTATCTTCACAACGAAAGATTTAAGTTTAAAAGATTTCTTTTTCCCATCTTTAACGGTACTCATAAAAGTCTCTCCCACTCTATGCTAATTTTAGAAAATTCCTGAGTATATCCATTCCCTGAGGAGTCATTATAGATTCCGGATGGAACTGCACGCCAAATACTTTATATTCTTTATGCTCAACTGCCATTACTTCACCGTCATCAGATCTTGCTATAACTTTAAGGCAGTCCGGAAGTGTATCCTCTTTAAGAGAAAGTGAATGATATCTTGCTACTTTTATTATAGCAGTCATTTTGTCAAAAAGTGGTGATGTTGTATCAATTTCTGTATCGGATTGCTTTCCATGCATAAGCTTAGCTGCATGATCTACTGTTCCGCCATAGTATTCACATATAGCCTGATGTCCAAGGCATACACCAAGTATCGGTATTTTTCCTCCAAATCTCTCTACAACTGCCTCACAGATCCCCGCATCCTTGGGTTTTCCGGGTCCCGGAGATAAAACAATGGCTTTGGGAGAGAGTTCTTCAATTTCATCAAGAGTTATTTTGTCATTCCTTACTGCTTTAATATCAGGATCAAGAGTTCCAATATACTGATACAGATTATAGGTAAAGCTGTCATAATTATCGATAAGTAGTATCATTTATTCTTCCTCCGCTTCCTTAATTGCAAGAACTACAGCTTTAGCCTTGTTGATGCATTCCTGATATTCATTTTCCGGTACTGAATCGGCTACTATTCCTGCTCCGCTTCTTACAAAGACTTTATTTCCCTTTTTGTATGCAAGTCTTATAGCAATGCAGGTATCAAGGTTTCCTGTAAAGTCAACATAGCCGATTGCTCCGCCATATATTCCTCTTCTGCTGTCTTCAAGTTCATCTATGATCTCGCAGGCCCTTATTTTAGGTGCTCCTGAGAGTGTACCTGCAGGGAGTACTGAGTCTACTGCTTCAATTGGTGTGCGCTCATCACTAAGGATTCCTTTAACTTCAGAACCTATGTGCATTACATGAGAATATCTTTCTATTTCCATGTACTTTTCAACTTCTACGCTTCCAAACTTGCAAAGGCGTCCGAGATCATTTCTTCCAAGATCTACAAGCATGTTATGCTCTGCTCTTTCTTTTTCATCAGCAAGGAGCTCTTTTTCCAATGCCTGGTCTTCTTCAAATGTAGCTCCTCTTGGTCTGGTTCCTGCAAGAGGGAAGGTCCTGATAGTCCTGTCTGTAACCTTTACAAGGGTTTCAGGCGAAGCTCCCGCAATCTCCATATCGCCGCAAAAATAAAACATATATGGGCTTGGGTTTGTTGTTCTTAGCACTCTGTATGTATTAAGAAGAGATCCTTCAAACTCTGCTTCCATAGGATTTGAAAGTACAAGCTGGAATACATCGCCTTCAGTAATGTGGTATTTGACTTTCTCTATCTTCTTGCAAAACTCTTCCATGCTAAACTTTGGCGTAAGCTCAGTTTTAAGTTTTCCCTTCATTACAGGCTTCTGAAGTCCGCCTCTTATAAGGTGCTCCATCTCATCTATGCTGCTAATAGCTGCATCATATGAAGTTTCAAGATCTTCCGTTCTTACATTAGCTATAAGAAGTATCTTCTGCCTGAGGTTATCGTAGCATATGATTTTTCTGAAAAGCATGAGATCCATATCATTAAAGTCATTTTCATTTTGAGCTTTAAAATGAAGAGAAGGCTCACCATACTGCATATATTCATAGCTGAAATAGCCTACAAGACCACCTGTAAAGGTCGGAAAACCTTCCAGCTGTGGCGCTTTATTTTCATCAACTATTCTTTTGATATATTCTCCGGGATTATCACATTTTGTAGAAGTTGTTCCTTCACTATTAACTATGGTAAGTTCATGATCCTTACTTGTTATAGTCATATCAGGAGCATAGCCTAGAAAACTGTACCTTCCCCACTGTCTATTATCTTCACAGCTTTCAAGCAGAAAGCAGTAATTACTTACATTTTGAAGCGCTCTGAGTGTTTCAAGCGGTGTTCTTATATCAGACAAGATCTCTCTTTTAACAGGAACAAGCTTATAGTCGCCTGATGCTGCGATCTTTCTGACTTCATCTAACGATGTCTGTTTCATACCCAAACCTCCCATGTTATGGCATCCGTAGATTATAAAAAATCAGAAAGCCATGTTATAGGCTTTCTGATTAAAAATTTTAAAGTGTTTTCTTATGAATTACAATCAGTTTAGCAGATTTTTTATTGATGTTTTTTACTTATTCTATAGTAGTAATTCTGTTAAAAATGTCCTCCATGCCCTCCATGTGTATTGCCTGAGGATGAATGATGTGTTGAGGATCCGCCTCTTGAGTTGCTTTCATTATTGATACGAACCCTGTTAATACTCTTTCTGATAAAGCGGTCATGGCTTGCACTGATTCTTACGTTATTTCTTTCTTCGTATTCTGCCGCACTGTTGTTCTGCTTTACATTCTTCATACCGCTGGACATTACTCCAACAGTAACACCGCCGCACGCAAGTCCAAGAAGTACGCATATAAGCCACTTCCAGGCAGGTATCTTGTTTCGGTTTTCATAAGATGTGCACATATCATCACAACCATCTGCAAATCTGTCAAAAGCCTTGGCATAGTCGCCGCTGCTAAGATAAGAAGTGAATTTATCTTCAAGCTTATACAGATTACTATCTGTAAAGATCTGTATTGCCTGTCCTCTGGTACTTTCATAAAATTCTCTGTTGTCCATACTTATAGCAAGCAATATAGCACTGTCATCATTGCCAGTCTTAAGTCCAAGCTCGCCATAATCCATCATATCATCAGCGTACTCTTCTATTGTGTACTGAGAATATGACCCTGTTGTTACAACTGCTATCTGAATATCGTGTTTCTCTCCTACTTCTTCAAGTTTCTTTTGAAGAGCTTCTTCCTCAGCATCTGTAAGAAGATCATCCTGGTCATATACAAATCCATAATCACCTGATACAACCTCAGCTTCGCTGGCGCATACTGCCCCGCCCAAAGGCAAAGCTATAAATGCGGTCATAAAAGCCGCTATTCCTAATGTAATTACACTTTTTTTATTCTTAAATAAGCCTTTCATCTTCCATCCCCCAGTCTCAAATACGGAATATTATTTCCAGTATTGCAAAAAGCGCAGCAAACAAAACCGAACTAAGTGCAAAATACTTAGCCGCTGCACCCTTGTCAACAGGAAGGTCTCCGACAAACTTACCGGTCTGTCCATTCATTGCAAAAAGAAAATTCTGACCATTCCATGTCGTGGACAAAAGCCATACAGGATAGAGAGCATATTTTATTTTTTCGGATGTAACCTGAACATTCTGATTACGGATATTTATGGTGCTATATCCCTGAGCACTGTTTCTTATTTCATTAACAGCGCTATTGGTCATACGCTGCCTTGCACGAGGCCTTGATTTTTCCTCATCTACGTCATACTGGTTAGCAATATATCCTGCAAAATAGGCATCGTCATATACCTTTAACCCTCTTGCATCATACGGCTCTATAGATTCTGTAAGGTCATCAGGCATTTTGCTTGATCCATCAACAGGAACCTTGTCGAAAGGAACATCGCCTTCACGATAAACATCATAAAAGCTTGTCTCTGTGTAACTGTAATCTCTGTCTCTCCATGTCCTGACCTTGGTTCCTTCGCAGTTTAGAGCGACATGCATCTTCGAGTCAAAGAGCCAGTAAGGTATATATACACCCTTAATCTCATCTATATGATTTTCTGCAGAAAAAGTTTTTGGAAGAAGTCTCTTACCTTTGATATATTCCTTATATTTCTGCTTGGCCTGCTCTTTGGTAAGCTGAAAAGGAATTACATAATCAGGTCTTCTTCCGTTAGTAAAGACTTCTTTGAAAGTAACATTATTGCCACAAAAAGGACACTGAGTGGCTCCCTGGGTCTTATCGGCTATGATCTCACCACCACAGGATTTGCAGATATAAACATTCTTATCTTTACCAAAGCCGTAGTTCTCGGCTTCTTCATCCGACAATTTATCAGACTGTGTTTCGGCATCGCCTTCGTTTGCTTTTTCAGCTTTGCCTTTGGAAACCATCTTTTTATATTCTTCAATGGAAATAGTTGTATCACAATATAAGCACTTAAGCTTTTGAGAAGGAGCATCAAACTCCATTACTCCACCGCACGCAGGGCATTCATATTCCTGACTTGCCATAATTTTCATCCTCCAACATAAAACTAATTATACATGTAGTATTATTTTACCACATGTTAGACTTTTTCTAACTTATGAATTGCTAAGGAACCATTTTTTTTGTATGTTAAATGCGGATAAAATCAAATATATTTTTCAAATCAGTTTATAAAACGTGCATTTCCTGCGCATTTGGCCAAAAGATAAATCATGAGTTTCTTTTAAAGCCATGCCCTTTGCAAGCATACAAACATAGTAGATAGCAGCGTTTTTTGATTTTTCGCATCTTTGTTTTTCTTTTATTTTTACTTTATAAAGCCTTTAGAAAATATCCAAATTTAAGACACAAATTCATTGTAATATTAAAAACATCAGAAACAGTCAATTGTTTCTGACTCCCCAACAAAACTTTTTTCATACCGGACGGATTGATTCCCCATCAATCCGTCCCTCCTCCCTAAAATTACAGTTTTAACTGTTAGAAGTACTCGGCAATAAAGAAAGCGCTGATTCATTAAATTGAATCGGCGCTTTCGCAATTATGTAATATTAATATCTTTTTACTTATTCTGTTACTACAGCATTCTCAGTTGTCTCTTCCGATCCTGTATCTTCTGTTGTTTCAGTAGATTCGGCAGTTTCTGATTCAGTAGATTCTGCTGCTTCTGATGATTCGGCAGAGTCATTTACAGCTTCTGTCTGCTGAGAATCTGTAGAAGTTCCATCAGCAGAGCCGCTTTCTGCTTCTTCTTTTTCTTTGAGATATTCCTTAACTTCATCCGGCTGTAATCCGCCATATACTATGACAGCTTCACCCTTCTGAACATGCTCATATATAACCGCAGCTGCTTCAGACGGCAGATTTATACAACCGTGTGATCCATTAGTAACATATATATCAGAACCAAAAGAAGATCTCCAGCTTGCATCATGAAGTCCGACATTGCCATAAAATGGCATCCAGTATTTAACATCAGATGAATAGTTATCTCCGTTAAGAGTAGCATCTCTTTCTTTATAAGTAATCCCATACGTTCCGGTCGGTGTCACTCTGTCTTTGGTAACCTTTCCAGAAACGCAGTCTGTATCTATAACAAGTGTACCATTTTCATAAACATACACATGCTGATTATCCAGATCTACTTCAACATAACTATCGCCATAATCATTAGTACCATACTGTGCTGCCGTGCCATAGTACACAGGAGTCATATCACATATGCTGGTAGATTCTATAGCAGCTACAAGATCATTAAGAGTAGATGTTCTGTCCATCCACCATCCATAATCTCCGCCTGAAACTGTAATCGTCTGACCAAGTGATGTTGTAAAAGTCCTGTCACGACCAAAAGTATCATATGTTCTGCCAAGTGTATTAACAAATTCTGTGACTTTGTCTGTATCAAGAGTAGTTGTCGATCCATTGTAGTTTATCCAGTCCTTGATATAGCTTCCATCAACAGTAATCACATCTTCTCCAAAAGTATATGTAATCTTGGCTGATGCGTATTGATTAAGGCTGTTACATTCTTTATTAAGGTTTTCATCATCTGCAAATATTGCAGGTTCTACATACACTCCGGCATCATCAAGAATTAGCGTAGACTGCATAGTAGAAAGCGCCTTGGTTATCTCCTCGTAGAAGATATCTTCATCAATTTCGCTTCCATAATCTTCAGCGATAATTGCATATTCTGCTGCACTTTCATCAAACACCAGCGAAGCGTCAACAGGAGATGCCACATTCTCTTCTTTGAAAAAAGACATAGTAGAAATCCTTGTTTTAAGTTGCTCTTCATCAAATGAAGCCAGATCAGCATTGGCATAAGCTTTATGGGTAAATAATGTGACAGGCCATTTCAGACCATTTAAAAAGCCAAGATTATCATTAAGTCCTTCATCAAACTGAGGAACCCATGATATTTCTGCTGCTGTGACCTTCTCATCCAGATCATTCCTGCCTATAATATCAAGAACATAGTTTGTAGCTTTAGAGCTAACAAGTTCTTTGACCTGACTGATCGTCATCCAGGAAATATCCTGACCATTAAGTTTTGAACCAGGACAGAAATGAAATGAAAAATACACAGCTGCCCCAAAATAAATAGCTGCCACAGTTGTAGCAGCTATAATAAGAATCAGATTTTTATTCTTCACGATTCCCCCCACTAAGATAATTTGCAATTATCTAAGCATCAGTCTTGCAACGTAGTATACAATATCCGGAATAACAACATAAGCAGATATTATAATCTGAGCTGTTAACGTAATGTAAACATTTTTAGTCTTAAGAAATACTAGTGTAAGTGGAACTGCAACAATTGCGTAAGAAAGGATTCCTGTGAAACCATGAGCATAGAGAAGCCCTCTTACAGCCAAACTAACAAATGTCATAAGGACAAGTATTAATTTATTACTGCTGGCAAGCATAGCTTTTCTAAAGAAAAGATTCTCTGCAAGCGGCAGTATTATTATCATTGTAATAGCATAAAAAGCAACTCCCGGATAATTCTCTTTCCAGTAAAGGGATATAATGCCCGGCTTACTGGTTACGAAAACATTCCAGAGAAGGTAATTCTTGAGCTGTTCTGCACCATATAAGAGTGCAACAGTAACAACTGTCCATACCCAAGGCTGCCAGCCTTTTAAATAAGTTTTGCTATACTGACGAATAGAAAATTCTTTATGGAATAAAACTATAAGTCCTACTCCAAGAATAAAGAACAAAGTAAGATCAGGCTTTTTGAGCACTTCTGTAAGCACTGTAAAAGTAACGACCAATACTGCTGCTGCTATCCATTTTGCCACAGAAAGTTTATTCACTTTTCTAACAGCGCGAGCAGAATGACGTACTCTCTTCTTCACCCTTGAAGAATTTGCATATACTGTTGTATCCATATCTGAAAACCTCTTGTAATTATCCACAAAAATCGTACGAGTCCTTAATAATAATATACCAATAAACTGTTACATTCAATGTAAAATGTTATAACTTGTCACTACAAATCGAGTTATTTATAGTTGTTTTGCACAATTTTTTAAGTTTATAAGTTATATTTTTATTTCAAACATTAGATTTAGAAAGAATTTATACTAAAAAAATGGTCTGAATTCATCTTACGATACCACGAATTCAGACCAAATACAAGTTTTAATAAGAATTAACCCTTTTATTATATTGATTTGTTCTCTTTGCTTTTCTTACTCTGTTCTTCTTTTTCATAAACCGGAACCTGCGTTTATGGGCGCGAAATTGAACAATCTTGCTGTTTTTCCTGATAGTGTCTTCTACTATCTTGTTCTCGATCCTGTAATTAAAATAACAAACCAAAGTTCCGATAATAACTAATGTAATTCCGGCAATAATTACTTCCATTAAATCATCCCTTCCGATATTTAATACCCAAAAACAACATCTGTATTAAATACATCGACTGAAAAAGGGATTTTCTTAAGATAAGAACAATTGAATTTTATAAAAGGACATATGTGAATTTTAAACAAAAAAGTGAGTTATAAATCAATACTATACGACAAAAACAGCAAGAAATATCATAAGTATTGACTTTTAGAACACGTTGTGTATAATGACATAGATGGATCGATATATATGGGGTTCCACAGGGTAATTAAGGTAATTAAGATATGAGTATTACAAAGAGCAATAAACCTATACACTCAATTGATGTTCTGAACAAGATTTATCATCAGGAGTATGAACTTAAAGATACTGAGAACGGATACAGAATGATTCCGAGCTCTAAGCGTTATGTGTTTAATGCTGAGACCAAAAAGAAATCATATTCTTCTGCCAAGGTTAATCTGGTATAATTCACATTATATTTGATTTTCAATATATATCTGTTTTATTGGGCTATCGCCAAGCGGTAAGGCAACGGACTCTGACTCCGTCACTTCGCAGGTTCGAATCCTGCTAGCCCAGTTTCCCACTTTTTAATTTAATCAAATAGTCTTGAATCTCCCATTCTGCAAAGCAATGCTTTGCAGCTTATTATGTTGTCCCAATTTGTATTTCTTACAGGAACCATAGCTCTGTCCTGAATTGTTACATAAGGATAAAATTCATACATTCCTTCTTTGATCCTGGCATCTGAGATACCTGTGATTTCTGCAAAACGGTGGATATACTTCTCTTCATCCTTGGTATAAGCAAACACAAAAATTCCGGAACTTACATAATCGAAAGCACTTCTAAGTCTAAGATCCTTACGTGGCTTATGATGCGGGATTGCTTTAAGAAATCTCTCATCTTCAACCTCATCAAATCCACTTGGAAGCGGTCTGTCAGGAAGTGAAGATGCACCAGCTCTTCCAGGAACCTCGTCAAGCATTCTTGCACAGTGCTCCTCCATAAAGCGATAAAAAAGCTCTGTGAACGGAGAATCACATCCAAGACCTACAAAATAAAAATTATTGTGACGGGCATTATATAAGACTGCATTACCTATTGTAGTAACTCCACCATCAGAATGATGAAGTAATATACGAAGGTTATCTGCAACAGATGACTGATTATTGTCCTCCCCAGGATGTTCCATCATATATGAAAGTGCATCAAGAATGGCTTCAAGATTCTGTTTATTCCTGACACCGCTTCTATTCTTTACTCCTACACTTTCAATTCCAATTTGCACAGCTCCGTTCCCATCAGAGTATGCTGCAAGCACAAATCCATTATCTACAATAATTGATCCTGCACTTGCTGTAATCAATTCTATATAAGATTTCACTTTTTTCTCACCCTTTGCTCCTCTAAAGTGGGAGCATCCCCTCTTTAGTGGTCTGATTTAGATATCAGGACCTTTAACTACTACATAATGTATCACATTATGCACAAAAAAGATAGGGTTTTTTTACCCTTTTTGTTTATTTTTATCAATATCAGTAATAATCAGCCTTTCGCCCCATTTTTAATGATGATTTTTACAAGATATCTGCATAAGTAATAATGCCATATGTCATATCAGCATCTTCAGCTGATATTCCCGCGTATAGATCACTGTCGCTTTGTTTGCTTATTCGATAGTATGTTCCATTCTCGTTTATAATTTCTTCCTGAATAACAGGAATTCCGGCTTCAAACTCGCATACAAATTCATATGTATACTCATAGTCATAGTTCACTCCCTTGTAAGTAACATCACCAGTCCATAGTCCATCTTTAACAGTCCCTGTTACATACAGATATTTGCTGGAAGACCCGTCTTTTATTACTTCCATCTGACCATTTGGCTTATCATTCTCCCAACTGCCATACGATGCATAATACTCAATATTGCCATGAGAATAATCACTTACGTTAGTGGCAATAACACATCCATTGCCGCTTCTCATACTATCTTCATATTCGCCTACGTAAGCATAATATTCATTGTCGCCTTTTTGATAAAATCCTACCGTTCCAAATCTTGTGTCACATATAACCGGAAATTCAAAGCCCACATCCTTGGCCTTTTCTATATATTCGTCAATATTATATCCACTCATATATTCTATGGCAGATATATATTCTTCATCTTCAACATAGCTTCCCAGCTCTTCTGCAACAAAATACAGTTTGGACATTGCAGATCCGGAAATGGCCTCATCATTATCAGGCTCAAGCTCTAATACCTGATCATAAGTGATTGCTGCCGTCATATAATCCTCAGCCTCATATTTTGCATCTGCTACCTCTAAAAGCTTTTTGGGATCGTCCTTATCTTCCTTGCCATCTTTCATTATCATAACAGCAAGAAAAGCCAGGCTGGCAGCCAGAAGGCCGCCTAATATGCCCAGCGTTATCTTTAAGACTCTATTTGTTTTTTTCTTTTTAACGGTCTCTTTGGACTCAGCATTTATATTCCATGCCGCCCCCGGTAGTACTCGTCCGCAGAAATAGCAGTACAACGCATTTTCATCGTTCTCTACTCCGCAGTTAGGACACTTCATATTTACCAGATCCTTTCATTGCCATCGCTACTTGATATTTCGCCATCAGTGTACTGTCTCCAATACTCATCGCTATCATCATATTCCTGTGCTCTTTCTCTTGTTTCTTCTCTTTCTTCTCTGGCTCCGCTTTCCTTTTCTTCCATCTGCTCTTTGATATCATCTTCACGATCATCACTTACATCATCAGGTTCTGACTCTTCTTCACTATTTTGATCATTCTCTTCCTGTTGATCCTGATTCTGATCATTTTCCTCATTTTGATCGTTATTATCCTGCTGCTCTTGCTGATCCTGTTGCTGCTCTTGC
>NZ_JAILQF010000485.1 GCF_024699075.1 Butyrivibrio sp. | reverse complement strand
CCCATCTTATAATCAGCGGTATAAACCCTGGCAAGATAATCAAGCAAAAAGATAATTCCTGTGAGAAACTCTATCATCACAGTATAGTTATTATCTTTTTTTAATGTTAAAGGTATCATTCCCACTATTACTGCAACAGTCATAAGGGTGTCATAAGCTTTACTTGAATAGTCACCCTCGTGGGAAACTTCTATGATCTCATAAAGTCGTCTTTTAAAACCTTCCATAGATTGCAGCTCCTTAAAAGTCGCAAAATAAATGTAAAAGTTGCAGGCTTATCATAAGCCTTATAGCCCCTTACAAAAGTTACATTTTAAAAGTTTCCTTCTATAAATGCGGCAATACCAAGTATAATCAGAATAATACTCATTATTCTGCAAGACACTACAAAAAATGTAACCTTCTTGAAACTTCGGTCTACCATGACTCCGGAATCGGATATGTACAGATCTTCGTGCTTTTTCTTCGCCATAAAATATCCCTCATTGTGGCAGTATTACTGCTTCTTATAACCTGTGATCATTGTAAGGATAAAACATGCTACTGTTGCCCATGCAAAAAACTTATGATACTTCATTTTAAAACCCTCCTTTTTTACGTCATATTAATATAATCGGTAATTTTGATCTCTAACTATAATGTTATCAATTAAAAAATATAAAATAAAGCAATTTTTTTGTTTTTGCCCCATGTTTTCATTATTTTCTTATTGAGAAATTTTCTCATAAGTTAGCCATAACTTCACATGCGGCATGGGGTTATAATTATTAAACCCCGTAAAGCAATTCGGAATTTTTTTTACTAAAGAAAGGAAATAATTATGAGTAGATGGAGTACATTAGGTAAGATCGCATGTGGATTTGTGATCGGAACAGCAGGAGTTAAGGTTCTCTCCAGTAAAGATGCAAAGAAATGCTACACTCACATAACAGCTGCAGCATTCAGATGCAAAGATACTTGCCTTGAAACTTATACAAACATCAAAGAAAACTGCCAGGATATAAGTGCTGACGCTAAAGAGATCAATGAGAAGAGATATGCTGATGAGAAAGCCAAAGAGATTGCAGATGCAAAGGCTGTTCTCGCTGAAGCTGAGGCTTAAGTCGTAACATCTGAAACGTTATACGACTTTAACTGAAAGGCAAAGTATGAATTGTAAGATATTGCACGAAAGCAGGGGACGTATGCGTGTACATATTTCTGTGCGCCATATGTCCTGTTTTGAAGCAGATAAAATCCAATATTATCTCTCTTCTCTTTCATTTGTACATAAGGCTGAAGTCAATGAGCGTACTTCTAATGCCATTGTTCACTATGAAATATCTAAAAGAGATGATCTGATAAAAGCATTTTCCGAATATAACGACAGTATGGAAGTTGCCGTGCCGGAACATACCGGAAGGCTGCTTCGAATCGAATATGAAGAAAAGATGTTCTTCCATATAGCCAATAAGCTTGTGAGAAGATTCATCATACCGTTCTCTATAAGGAGAATTATTATTCATATAAGAGCTCTCCCATACATATTCAGAGGGCTTCGTTGTCTCTTATCCGGAAGGCTTGAAGTCTCAGTTCTGGATGCAACTAGCATCGCAGTATCACTTCTTAGAGGTGATCCTCAGACAGCAAGCAATGTAATGTTCCTTCTTAAGATGGGTGAGATGATGGAGGACTGGACACACAAGAAGTCAGTTGATGATCTTGCAAGAGCCATGTCCCTTAACGTAGATAAAGTATGGATAATAGCATCAGATGGCCAGGAAATCCTTGCTAATGTATCTGATGTTAAAGAAAATGACAATATCGTAGTCAGAACAGGTAACATGATCCCTCTTGACGGCATAGTTGAAAGTGGTGATGCCTCTGTCAATCAGGCTGCCATGACAGGCGAATCCGAACCTGTTCATAAGGACGCAGGATCTCTGGTATATGCCGGTACTGTTATTGATGAAGGCGAGATTGTCGTTAAGGTTCAAAAAGCACAAGGTCAGGGAAGATATGACCGTATTGTTGCCATGATAGAAGAATCTGAAAAGCTCAAGTCAGAATCTGAAGCCAAGGCATCACACCTTGCAGACAGACTTGTACCATATACTTTTGGAGCTACTATTCTTACATGGTTACTTACCAGAAATGCTACCAAAGCAACTTCTATACTAATGGTAGATTTCTGCTGCGCACTCAAGCTTGCCATGCCTATATCCGTTCTCTCAGCTATGAGAGAAGCCGGTGATCATAAGATATCTGTTAAGGGCGGCAAGTTTATGGAAGCCGTTGCAGAAGCAAATACCATAGTTTTTGATAAAACAGGTACACTCACCTATGCTACTCCTAAGGTAGCCAAGGTTGTTACTTTTGGGGATCAGGACGAGGATGAAATGCTGAGACTTGCAGCATGTCTTGAAGAGCACTATCCTCACTCCATTGCCAATGCGGTTGTCAAAGCTGCAGAAGATAAAGGACTTATTCACGAAGAAAAGCATACTAAAGCAACCTATATCGTCGCACATGGAATATCCAGTACAATAGACGGCAAGAAGGTATGCATAGGAAGTCATCATTATATCTTTGAAGACGAGAAATGCACTGTTCCTCATGGATATACAGATAAATTCGATGCTCTTCCGCCTGAATATTCGCACCTTTACATGGCAATCGGTGAAGAACTGGCTGCAGTTATACTGATTGAAGACCCTCTTAGAGAAGAGGCACCTTCTGTTATCAAGAAGCTCAAAGAAGCCGGTTTTGAAAAGGTAGTCATGATGACAGGCGACAGCGAACGAACAGCTCATTCTGTAGCAATGAAGACCGGAGTTACACAGTACTTCTCTGAAGTTCTACCTGAAGACAAAGCTGATTTTATAAGAAAAGAGCATGAAGCCGGAAGGAAAGTTATCATGATAGGCGATGGAATCAACGATTCTCCTGCCCTGTCAGAAGCAGATGCCGGTATAGCTGTAAGTAGCGGTGCTTCCATAGCAATGGAAATTGCAGATATAACCATATCTTCGGACGATCTTAGCAGTCTTTTGACACTGAGAAAGCTCAGCACCGGGCTGATGCGAAGGATTAACCTTAATTATAATTCGATCATAGGCTTTAATTCTTTCCTGATCATAATGGGTATGCTTGGGATCTTCACTCCAACAACTACAGCATTCCTTCACAATGCATCAACTATCGGACTTAGCATGAAGAGTATGACCAATCTTCTTGATGAATGAACTGTAACATAAATTTCATAGTTGTATGTTAATAAATAAGGACAAGCTTTTACGCTTGTCCTTGTCTTTTTTCAAAATTATTTTTTTGATGCTTTCCTTTTTGGGACGTCCGATTGGAACCGGCATTATAAAAGCCAGTATGCAAAATCTTCTTTTTCATAAAGCTTATTATAGTTATGAACGGCACTGTAATTACAAGTACTCCCAAAAATACCATAATATCCATATATTAACCTATTCTTTCTAAGCCCCAAATGAGAATTCTCTTGCGGCTTATAATTATATTATTTTACCAGAACAGGCCTTTCTTCTCATAAGGTTCGCTTTCAGAAGATACGTAAGTATAGCCTGTATCTGCTATAGCTTTTTGAAGCTTTCCTTCATCTACATCTTCAGAAATAAAACTTGCTACCCCTTTACTGTGGGAAGCTGTAACTTTCTTAGCTCCAGGGAAAGTCTGCCTTATGACATCCTTAATGTGAGCCTCGCACATCGAGCAGGCCATTCCTTCAATCTTTACTGTTGTCTTAAACACGTCTTTAAAATCCTCCTTGTTAGCAATTGCTAACTATATAATAATACATTTTTGTCAAAAAGAAAAGTGCCTCAAGTAAACTATTTTGAATCCTTGATTTGAAATATGTCCGTTAATAAATATAAAAACAGGCGGTACATAAGACATCTTGCATGTTTTTGCGATATAATAGGATGGTATAATGCATATAAACTCTTCACCAAAACTCAGAGTATACAAGATATGCAGAATTCTTTTTCATTTCCTTTTATAACAGCCCCATCAGAAAGCCCATTATCTATAAATAATATGTAGTTTACGTTGATAAATACATTATAAAAAGAGGTATAAAATTATGAATGGTTCCAAAAACCAAAGAACAACTTATCTCTATATTGAATATCTTCGCGTATTATCTGCACTTTTTGTAATTGTAATTCATGTTTCAGGAGCAAATCTTTTTAGAATTGAACTTGGCTCTTCGAATTGGATCATCCAGGCATTTTACAATATAGGCGCCCGCTTTAGCGTATGCGTTTTCTGTATGATATCAGGTGCTCTTCTGCTTGGCCGCGGCCATGATATAAGTATCAACGACATTTATGGCCGTTATGTTAAGCGCATGCTGATATGCCTCATCTCCTGGATCATTATATATGCTTTATTCTATACAATAATAGATCATGAGGACTTTCCGTATTTTATTGAAAGATTATTTAAGCTCCCTGATCATCTGTGGTATCCAATTATGATCATAGGCCTTTATATGGCATATCCTGTACTAAGTCTTATCAGTAAGAACCGATCCATAGTCTTGTACATGATATGGCTTATAATCCTTTTTGATATTCTGACTTTGATCTCAGGCACCAGCACATTTTTTGAAGAAGTAGCCGGAGATAGTAAAGTTTATTACCTTTTTGGAAAAATCCTTGGAAATCTTGAGAATATAAAGGCTTCCTTTGTTCCGGGATACCTTGGTCTTTTTATGATGGGGCACTATATTCATAGCTATGGCCTTGGTAAGTGGCATAAATTAATAGTCTATGCTTCTATCCCAGCCCTTATCGTATCTGCTATCCTTACTGTAATTATTTCTGTATATACAGGAAGAAATGTATATACCTTCATGCTGGAAACCAATCCATTTGTCGTATTAGCATCCGCAGGTATCTTTGCATTCTTTAAAAGCAAAGAACCGCAGCTAAATAAAAAAGCTTCAGATTCTAACTTTGTAAAAATAATGCTGTGGATAGGAAGCTATACTTTTGGTATATATCTGATTCACTATGCAATAAGGGATATTCTTGACAGATACTTTAATATCAGCGTAGCCACCATTAATCCTCTTATCGGCGTTCCTGTTATTTCAGTCCTTATTTTTGCAATATCTCTTATACTCAGCGTGATAGCCAAAAAGATACCATATATCAAAACAATAGTAACCTGAACAGCATTGATTATTCTGGGTTTGATGCGCATACCGTATTAACTATATGCCCCATTCAAGCATCGTAGACTTGCCACTACCATTTTCTCCATTTTATGATACAAACTAAGCCTTATACTACTAATAATTTTACTATATTATTAGTAATATAAGGCTTTAAATACAATAGTTTAATACAATATTCTTTAGGATGCTTTAGGAATATTAACTTTTTCTGTACTTTCAGAAGCTCGCCCTTCTTCTCTTAGCCATTCAACCTCATCCTTTATGGTCTCGGCAAATGGTCTGCAGGTAAACCCAAGTTCATTTCTTGCTTTAGTACAATCAAAATCATTGTTACGTGTAAGATTGTAAAGTGCAAAATCGTTAAGAAGCGGCTCTTTACCTGTGAATTTACTCTGTACTCTTAAAAGCTTAACTGCCATCTTGGCAATTCCCTTAGGAAGTATATTAGCTTTAATATCAAGATCTGCAGTTTCATTGATAATATCAAAGAGCTGCTTCATTGTAACAAGCTCATTGCTCATTATATAGCATTCGCCTCTTTTGCCCTTATCACAGCATGCTATTACGCCGGCTGCAAGATCCCTTACGTCTACGCTATTGAAGGTTCCCTCAAGTCCCATCTTGATATCTCCGGAGATGTACTGCTTGACCATCTGTGCCACAGGTCCAAAAGAATAATCATTAGGGCCACAGATTCCTGAAGGATGGATTATTGAAGCATCAAACTGCGGATATGCAGCCACTGCATCAAGTACAGCCTGAGAAGCTTCAGCCTTGGTAATAGCATAGTATCCAACAAGACCATCTGTAGGAAGGAAATGATCCGTTTCATAAATCTTCTGACCATGTGGAAGCTCAGGAATTGCGCTAGTAGAACTGATGTATACAAGCTTCTTGACATTATGTCTAAGACACATATTGATGATGTTTTTAGTACCATCAACATTTACTGCATGAACCTTGGGATTTGGGTTTGGATTAAGTGTAACGATACTTGCACTATGTATTACATAGATCTCACTATCATCAGGTACGTCAAATAGTCTTTCAAGAGATTTTGTATTTAAAAGATCTCCATAAACGATCTCTGCTTGCTCAGGGATATATTTGGCTGCAGGATCTCCCTCCAGAACAAATGCCCTTACGCGCTCACCGTTTTCAATCAGCTGTCTGGATGTATTGCTACCTAAAAGGCCTGCAGCTCCAGTAAGTATGTATATTCTACTCATTTATATACCCCTTTCTTTGAATGGTTTACTAGAGTATATAAACTTTCGGTAAAAGAAAAGTAAATGACACATCATAGAGCAAACTTCAAATCTTAAGCCTCATAATTAATACTTCTTGTAAAGTTTCCTTAGAAATTTCATTGAATTTGTTAAATCATTTTGCTATAGTGCAATCAAAGAAGTATTTTCTAAGAGGGGAGATTACTATGGATATAATTAAGAAGAACGAATTTAAAGTTGCTTTTTTGAAAAAGCTAATGGCATTTATTGGATCACTTTTCCTTCCTGTAATTGCCATATTAATTCTTGTGATCGGAATTTTAAGCAAAACAGTTATAAATGCTATCCCAGCTGTTCTTATAATATCATTTTTAGGCTATATCATTATAAGATATAGTCTCTTACATTACATGAATCGTGTATTTTGTGTACCAATCCTTAACGCTGAATATACCAAAAAAGAACTTGACGAGATGCTTGAAAATGAAGAGTTTTCACCTATAAACTCCGGATATTCTTTAGATGGATCTGACGATACACAGATAAAGGTCAGCAAGAACTGGCTCGATATAAAAGGCTATCTGTTTAATAAGACACTTATTGCTTATATTGAAATAGATAAAGAAAACCCGGACCTTCTTCGCATTACATACATTGATGGATGCTATGATACCGTTCATTACAAAAAGAAGGGCTGTAGCGAAGCATATAATGCTCTTAGAAGGCTGGGCTTTAAAGATATAAGTGAATATGCGCTTGATCCTGAATTTGAGGATCATGACGAGATGTTATATACGATATTTGACCGTGCTGTAAATGAAAAGATGTACAGAGAACTTACAGCTGAAGGCTTAAGCTTCCAGGATATCAGAAACCTTTGGGATGCCGAATTGGCTAAATCACAAACAGCCTGATATCAAACGTTATCAATCCGGATATCCAATTTCGGCCTTTTTGTCGGCTATCATCTTGTCTATTTCTGTCTGTGTATAAGGTGTTATGCCGGCATTTACAAAGGCCTGCTTTACAGCATTTGAATCATCATAATCAGCATCTGTTGTTACATCTTCATAGTTGTCATTGATCATGAAATACTGATAGTAGTTGGTTCTTGTCTCTACGTTTGATTCAAAATAATACATATGTATTCCAATATGTTCGCCATCAAGGCCTTCTACAGAGATAGTGGCAGATTCTACTGCAGATGGATATGCATAGAAATCATCCATAAGCTGTAAGGTTTCTTCACAGCCATAGAAAAACTTATAATCACCGTTTGCATCTACAAAGGCATACTCTTCTCCGTGAATGTTAGCGGCGCTACTTCCAGAAATTTCTATGGTTCCATCGTTATTCACTATAAGAGCAGTTCTGTATCCGTGTTCCTGATCATAGCATAGTACAAGCTCACCATTGATTTCCTTGATTACCATGGAAACAAAAGAAGATTCATTAAATTCTATATCTACAAGAAGCTCTGGTACTCCGTCCTGTCCACAATCAATATCTGTAAAAGTAGCTTCAGGAGTTCCTTCTGCAAGCATTTCATCAACTTTCTGGCAAGCACCAATAATTTCATCCAGTGTGTAAGATGATCCTTCTGTAAGGACCTGCTCCTGATATTCACTGGCATTAAAGAAACGGTCGCCTTCTGTTTTTCTATATTTTACTTTGCCGCTTCCCTGCTTGAATGCTTCATATAAGGACGAAGCAGAGTCTGATGTATTATTACTTTCTGTAACACTATCGCCATTTGTAGATGCATCATCCAAAGATGCTTCACTACTTGCCTCTACGCCAGCATCTTCTCCTTGTGATATGCCGCTTTCAGCACTTTGTGATTCCTGATTAAGTGGCTGACCTGCTCCAGCGCTTTTAAGTGCTGCCGCGTCATCTGATCCTGAGCATCCTGTTGCAGATACTAATAGAGCACATACAATACTGATCACTGCTAATTTTCTCATAATATATTCTCCTCTTTTTTGTATTATCATACTCTTAGTTGTTTAAGTATAGCTTAATTTCTTTATACACGTTCCAGACTGTTGACACCTTCTTCATTTATACTATTTTAATATATATTTATAAATCGATATTTGTTTATATCCATTTAGAGACATATAATAAAATTGTATGATCATTTCAAATTAATAAAAGTTTAAGGAGGCGCAAAATGTCACTAATAAGAGACAAGATCCTGACCGGTATCATGTTACTTCTTGTAGGAATTCTTTTTTGGGTAGCTCCTGCAACTACAACACGTGCAATTTACGGAGCAGTTGGCGTAGTACTTGCTCTGTCAGGCGCTATAAGACTAATTATAGCACTAAGGATAAGAGGTACCAGCTTTTTGAAGATCCTTACTATAGCTATAGCAATATTAATTCTTATCCTAGGTATTTTTCTGATTATCAATCCGGAATTCTTGATAAATTATAGTTTTATAGTATTTGGCCTTATCATGATAGTAAATGGCCTGGTTAATATATTTAGTGTTCTTAAAGGAGAGATAAATGTTGGCGGCAATAAACCTATTTATCTTATCCTCTCAGTTCTTTTAGTAATAGCAGGTGTTATCGTACTTATAAATCCTTTCTCAACAGCACAGA
>NZ_JAILQF010000344.1 GCF_024699075.1 Butyrivibrio sp. | reverse complement strand
TCAAACAACAATAAGATACATTTATAGGATTCTCCTTAGTCTTATTATGTCTGGTATTTTGGTTCATTACTAAATTATTCTCATACATCTGATTATTATCCTTCTTCATTTCACCTAAATTTAAAAACTTCTACGATATACCGCTTAAACAGCATTGTACTACCTTACACCTTATTCCTATTCAAAATCCGACGAATTGCACAATTTTCAGGATAAGCGGCTTAAAATGCGTAAAAGCATAGTGAAAATGGCTATTCTACAGTTTTTTGAAGTATAATGCTTATTGTATACAAGCAGACTTCTCACATATACGAACCAGCATTCCCAAATCCTATTCAGGGGCTGTGATATATAAATCATTGCCAAACTTATAAATCGTTCTATTAAATTCTGGAGCATGATATATGGAAATCTTAACCTTTTACAAATTAATGATCTGATCAAATCCCGCTTCATCACTATCAATATGAGATATCTTAATGACTATTTTAGTAGGATCACTTAGTAGTTCTTTTTCCAGATTCTTAAGTAGTGCCTTAGTTTCAACATCCAGTCCTGCATCGATCTCATCCAGAATAACAAGCGAAGCATTAGATTCCATCATGCATTTCATCATGAACAGTTTTTTCTTTTCGCCACCGGACAGTGTCGCACCATTTTCTTCTATAACATCAATATCGGGATTTAGCTTCAATTTCATGCGAATTGTCTCTATTTTATCGTAACTGAAGTCTGAATGAGTAAGGAAATAAATCCTTTACTTTTGACAAAAAACTGCGATGTAAGTTGCCATTTATAGTGGCTATTTACACCGCAGTTTTTATATTGCATCTATTATTTTCTTTTCATTATAGATATGACACCACTCTGTAAGGAAAACGTTATAAGAGCTTCAAGGAATGTTATAAACAGTATTAATTTCTATTTTATCTTCCCGTCGCCAATATAAAGCCTATCCGTAGCTATTCTGTCCACGAACACTTTATCGTGCGAAGTAAATATTAGGGTTCCTTCATACTCCACCAACATTTTCTCTAAAGCTTCGACAGATGGGATGTCCAGATAATTAGTAGGCTCATCCAGTATAAGGAGGTTAACATCTGATACAAAGAGCATGGCAAACGACAGCTTCATTCGCTCTCCGTCAGAAAGCTCCGATGCCTTTTTGTTCATATCTCTTTCTGATAAAAGAAGACGTGCCAAAACAATTCTTGATATGCTCTCGCTTTGGATGCTGACTCTTCGGACATTTTCCAGAACTGTCTTCGAAAGATCGATCTGGGACATATTCTGCCTGGCATATCCTATCTTGGCTCCCGGAACAACGTATACGCCGTCTCTCTTTTTGATTAGTTCAAGCAAGGTCGTCTTGCCGGCTCCATTTCCGCCGAGGATCGCTACCTTGCTTCCGTTCCTTATCAACCTCCTCGGCAGAACTCCGAAAAAAATTAACCGCTCTTTATATACTATTATAAAGTGAATGTGAATATTATACAAAGGGCTTTATTTTATGCACATTCAGGCCCTGTTTTCGTACTTTTGATGAAGGGCAAAACGCACGTAATACCGTTATCAAATAATTAAAAATATTAAAAATTTGTCATTTTTCACGAAATTTAGTTGATTAATAATGTTTTTTATGATAGTATCATATTAAGTATAAATAGATTAATTTGCCACAAATGGCATGCCCTGCAAGGAAATCGCTTAAGGACGAGCGAGACGTATCAGCAAGAGTAATGATCAAAGCTGAAGATTGTAACCAATCTACCTTGCATCAATCATGGAAGAAAGGAGGGCATCATATATGGCTAATAATATAACGTCAAATGGTATATATAACCATTTTCTAACGTCATATGCATCGAAAGATATTACTAAAGCTGATTCTCATAAAAAAGATGAGCTTAAAGATATCTATAAATCGATTGTCCGTATTAATAAAGATTCCCCTCTTTATCTTCTGAAACAGGATAGTGTTAATGAGGAAACTGCTATTGCGTTCAAAGAATCTGCGCGCAAATTGCAGGGTGATCTTGCTATGCTCAAAGGAGAAGGCGAAAGTAGTGATTTCAGCAACAAAGTTGCCTTTTCTTCCAATAATGATGCTGTATCAGCAACATATATAGGCTCTGCTGCAGACAATCCTCCTTCATTTGATATAAGCGTTGAAAGACTGGCACAAAACCAGGTCAATACCGGCAATTTCCTTCCAAATACAAAGACATCCCTAGAAGAAGGAAGCTACTTCTTTGATGCCCGTATTGGGGAGCAGAATTTTGAATTCCAATTCTCTATCGGCGAAAATGATACAAACCTTGAACTTCAGCAAAGGATTTCAAAACTTATAAACAAGGCCGGTGTAGCCCTTGAAGCAGAAGTTATAAGTAATGATAATGGTGAAAATGCCATAGAGATCAAGGCTTCAACCAATACACTCCAACAAGGGCAAAACAAGCAGTTCGATATCCGTGATGCTCTTAACAGCCCTCGTCATGGCATAGTTCCATACTTTGGCATTGATAAGACAACTAAAGAAGCCGAAACAGCCCAGTTCACCATAGGAGAAGATACCCATACTTCCTTGTCCAATCATTTTACGGTTGCTTCCGTATATGAGCTTGAACTTAAAGATACAACTACAGATAGTGAACCTATACATATTGGGGTTAAATCAGACAACGAAGCCCTTGTAGAGAATGTAAAGAATCTTGTTTCAAGTTACAATAACTTCCTTGATTCCATATCCAGATCAAGTGACAACATTCAGGCAAGATCCAAAATGCAGGCATCTGTCAAAGCCGTGGCTTCGCAGCACAAAACAAGTCTTGAATCTATTGGAATAAGTCAGCTTGAAAGCGGGCACATTGAACTTAATGAGGAATCTTTAAGAAAGTTGCAGCAAGACTCAGACGATTCTACAACGCTCATGAATCCTGCCAAAGAATTTGCAGAAAATCTTAAGGATATAAGTAAAGAAATAATGCTTGACCCAATGAAGTTCACACAAAGACCTATAGTTAACTATAAAAATCCTGGGCACGAATATGCTAATCCTTATGTGACCAGCGAATACTCAGGAATGATGTTCAATAACTACTGCTAATACAATAATAATTACCGCTAAAATGAATACTGTAAAAAGAAAATTTACAGTTATATTTCAAATTTGAACAACATAAGAATATGGGGCTATTTGGAAAAAGAATATTTATCCAAATAGCCCCAGTTTTGTATTTTATTATTATCCCTGTGCCTTAACAGCATCAAGAGCCTGTCTTACGACCTGATCCATATTGAAATACTTGTACTGACCAAGACGGCCTCCAAATATGATCTGAGACCAGCTTGCAGCCTTACTCTGGTATCTTGCAAATATTGCATTGTTCTTATCATTGTTCATCGGATAGTAAGGCTCTTCACCAGGCTTCCATTCTGCCGGATATTCCTTGGTAATAACAGTTCCTCTTCCTTTTCCAAATTCAAAGTGCTTATGCTCTATTATCCTTGTATAAGGAACTTCTCTTTCTGTATAGTTAACAACAGCATTGCCCTGATAATTATCAACTTCAGGAAGGTTGGTTGTCTCAAATCTAAGAGAACGGTACTCAAGATTTCCAAGTTCATAATCAAAGAACTCATCGATCATTCCGGTATAAACAACCTTTGCAAAGGTATCGCCATTATTAGCTGTTACCTCTTTACCAGGTCTTTGCTTCTTCATATCTACATATTCAAAGAAATCTGTAGATAGCTGTACTGTGATATTGTTATAGGCCTGGATTCCGCAGATCTGACCACCCATGTCATCACGCATACCAAGAAGTCTCTCGCACATAGCTGTATAACCGCCTACAGGAATTCCCTGATAAGGATCATTGAAATAATTGTTGTCATATATAAATCTGAATGGAAGGCGCTTGATTATGAAGGAAGGAAGTTCACTGCAGCTTCTGCCCCACTGCTTCTCTGTATATCCCTTTACAAGCTTTTCAAATACATCCTTACCTGCAAGAGATAATCCCTGCTCTTCAAGATTATCAGCCTCGAAATTGCTGATATCATAATCAGTTGGATCTGCTACTCCACGCTTTTTGAGTATTTCTACAACAGCCTCACGGCTCTGCTTACCAATAATATTCTGAGCCTCTTCAGGAGTTCTTATTCCCCACATTTTGGAAAAAGTATTCATGTTAAAAGGAAGGTTGTAAAGCTCATCCTTATAAACAGCAATCGGAGAATTCACATAATTGTTGAAATGTGCAAACTTCTGAACATACTGCCATACTTCTTCATCTGATGTATGGAAAATATGAGCACCATAATCATGAACCTGAATTCCCATGACCTCGCTGGTATGAACATTACCGGCAATAGTATCTCTTTTATCAATTACCAGGCACTTTTTACCTGCTTTTGCAGCTTCATGTGCGAATACACATCCATAAAGTCCTGCACCTACAACAAGATAATCGTAATTCATAATATTCTCCCCTGAAATAATAAATTCTGTCACCGGAATGCTTTTAGTTTTATTTTCATAAATAGAGTTATAACCATTTTGAACAATTATATTCTCTGTCTACGAAATATTAACTAAAATTTACCGACAACAGAATTTATGATATCAGACTTTTGATTATTTTTAAAGGATTTCTTACTTAAGGTAGATCTCAGGTACATTGGTAATTATATCAGTAACTCCAAACTCTGAGTATTTACCCATATCTTTTTCTTTTAAGATCCTTCCGTCATGATAGAAAGGCTCTTCCATATTCCAGGCACGTACAGGAGCTCCAGCCAGCTTTCCTTCGCCCCTTGCATTCATACCGCCAATCCAGGGATGAAGTGCATCTGCATTTGCATATATGGCGCCTTGTATGCATCCTTCCATAGTCCCTGAAAGCATTCCTGTACTTGCAGATGGAAGAAGCTTTTTGATAAGCTTTATTGAGTCTGCAAGGAATGAAGAATATACTATGTATTTTTCCATACCAAATTCATGAACAATATCAAGAACCTTCTGCTCAATTCCGGGATATCTTACAATGCTTGTTTTAAGTTCTATATTTATAAGAAGACCATTATTCTCACAATAAGGCTTTAAAAGTTCGAGCATCTGCCTTAAAGTCGGAATAGTAGTTGTGTTACCATCTCCTGACTGGATATGAAGCATCTTGAGTTCTTTTAACGTATAATCCTTAATATATCTGGTTCCATCTGTAACTCTGCCAGTGTGCTCATCATGGAATACGACAACTTCCCCGTCTTTGGAGAGCTGAACATCTGTCTCTATTCCGGTTATTCCGGGGATCTTGGCTGCTGCCTCAAAAGCTTCAAGCGTATTCTCAGGATAAGCCATACTGCATCCCCTGTGAGCCCATATCTTTACGTCTTTTCTTTCACCGGGCCTGTGCCTCTGAGCTATGAACCTTTCTATAATACCTGTAGCAGCAAGGCTTTCCTTGGTTGTAAGAAGAGTGAAAGGTTCAAGGCACTGAACCTGGCTTTTAACCTCTTCATAATTGTTCTCTGACATATGATCAGTCAGATGGTTCCTTCCAATAGTAACCACCCTTCTCCTGAACTCTGTAAGATCATATGAATATCCGTTGCCATTGCAATCACAGTAGATCGTATCATTGTTCTTATCATCATAAGCTTTGATCGTAAACTTGCGCATAAGATACCAGGGAGATTCTACATTTATGCATCCCATAGAACCTGTGATCGTAAGCGCATCATCGCTCATAACCGCTGTTGCAGTCTTAACTGTAGCCTGTGAGTGATCGTACTTTAGTGTAACCTTGGTATATGTATCAATTCCATTTAATCCGTATACAGCATTAATATAAATATCTTTATAATCTGTTCCAAGAAGTCTTAATACAGGCGCAAGAACAAAATTGCCGAACGTTTCAAAGCTTCCCCCTTCAGGGAATGCATGCTCTTTTTGATTAGTTGGGATAAGTCTGGAAAAAGATACTTCTATATCCATGATATTTCCGATAACTCCGCTTTTAAGAACTTCTGCAAGTCTAGCAAATCCCGGAGTATAAAGACTACCTGTTGTTTCCATAAGGACGAGGCCTTTTTCAGTAGCAAGATCATATAATTCTTCTGCAGTCTTTACTGACCAGGAAATTGGTGCCTGGCAAAAAACATGCTTGTCCTGATCAAGCATCTTTCTAACGAGTTCTTCCCTACATTTATTCTCTGCAGAAATATATACAACGTCACAGCTTCCTGCAACTACATCCGTATCAAATGTCACTGTTCCAACATGATATTTTTGAGCAAATTTCTCAGCTTCATCAATTTGCACATCATATATACATGTCAGATCAAACTCCTTACTCTTTGATACCACCTGCGCAATATAATCAGCAGTTGTACCTGTTCCCATTATTCCAATCTGCATATTAGCCCTCTTTTCCGAAGCTCAAGCTTCTATACATATTATAAACCTTGCATGCAGGCTTTGCACATGTAGCCAAAAACATGGATTGTCTATATGAAGTCAGGAATACATGTTTTTGATACTTAGAGCCATCATTATACTCCCTAAAAAAAGATTGATTGACTTTTTAATTTTCATGTGATAATATACCTTCCGACGTAAATTTAATATTTAGATGAAAATGGTAGCGAGACATTGATAAACCGTCCCCCGCGAAAGTTATATGCAGGTGATCATTGGTTTTATCGGTGTTTTTTTTATGCTTATTTGGCAATAAGCATAAGTACACACACGTATTTTTAGGAGGAAATTATGCCACAGACAAAACTTGAAAACGTAATATTCACAATCATGATGGTGATCGTAATGGTATACGGAATGGTCGTATACAACATCACATTAGACAGAGGAGTTCTTACTAACGATGTATTCTTCATCGCTTTATTTGAGCTTCCTATTATGTGCGTAGTTGGATTTATTATTGAATCTCTCATTGCAGGAAGACTTGCACAGAAGATGGCTTTTAAGATCGTAACACCGGGCCAGGACAAGCCATTTATGATAGTTCTTGCAATCTCTGCCATGACAGTAGTATGCATGTGCCCTCTTATGAGCCTTGTAGCTACATGTCTTTTCAAGGGAATAGACAGCCAGATAATCGCTAAATGGATTCAGCTTACAATAACCAATTTCCCAATGGCACTTTTATGGCAGATCTTTGTAGCAGGTCCTGTAGTCCGCTTTTTATTCGGACATATCTTCAATAAAACAAAGGCAGAATAATATCGCTGTTCAAACTTAGCATACAAAATATGCTACTTTCCCTGCTATTTTATGCCTCAGGAAGTTATAAAGGATTTTCTTGTCTTAAAAACCTGGTCTCTTTCAGCATCATGAAGGAGGCCAGGGTTTTATTATAATATACCTTTTAAAAGCTTTAATTGCTACTATCAATAAGCTTCATAGCTTCTTCTACATAGCGCATTGCATTATCTTTAAAGTGGGCTTTTTGCTCGGGTGATACCTTCTTAACTACTTTGGCAGGCATGCCTAGTACCAGGCTATCATCAGGAATAACTGTATTTTCCGTAAGGAGAGCTCCTGCGCCTATGATGCAGTTTTTACCTATATGGCAGCCGTTCATGATAGTTGCATGCATGCCTATAAGAGAATAATCGTCTACAAATGATCCATGAACAATAGCGCTATGTCCAACAGTTACGTATTTACCGATAGTAACAGGAAGTCCTTCTTCCTCATGTATAACAGCATTGTCCTGGATGTTGGATCCCTCTTTTATTGTAATAGAGTCTCTGTCGGCTCTTATAGTAGCATGGTTCCATACGCTGCACATAGGGCCAATCGTTACATTCCCACATATATCAGCAGATTCTGCAATATACGCCCTTTTATCTATTACCGGTTCTTTCATAATCCAACCTCATCTTATATAAATACTAATTGTATACTTTTGATACTATAAAAAAGCTGCTGCCATACAGGCAACAGCTAAAGTATTACAATTTTCAGATGAGTTTATTGAGCTCATCAAGGTTAGCACCTGCAGTTTCAGTAGCCTTTTTATTTTCTGCCTGAATCTGTGCATATACTTCCTGACGATAGATCGGAATTTCCTTAGGTGCTGCAATTCCAAGTTTAACCTGGTCTCCACGGATCTCGAGAACAGTTATTTCTATATTGTTGTTTACGATAATAGCTTCGTTCTTTTTTCTGGATAATGCTAACATATGACGTCCCTCCATGACCTCTGACTTTTTTCTTGATAAATAATTGCTTCCACACTGCAAGCTGTAATGCTAATGGAAACGATCTGTGAAGAAAAATACACAAATCAGGTAGTGAATAATTATAATCCACTTTTCCCATACCCGCTTAATCTTAACACGGGCAGACATCCTGTGCAATGTTTTTTGTCATAAAAATCCAGAAAAATATCAGTAAGCCTGCATTTTAAGCCTTTTTCTCATTCTTTTCTTTCATCTTCTTGAGAATGTCATATATTGGAAATTTGATCTGATATTTATCATCATCAAGTATAACCTGGCATCCTTTTCTTGTATCAGCATTGATGATAAATGGTCCCTTCATATTAGCTGTCATCTTTGTAAGATCATGGGGCACAGTTAATGTTACAAGAACAAGCATATTTTCATCCGTGATAGGTTTTACATCCTCAAGTACTTCATCCTCAACTTCAGGATTATAATCTTCCTGAACATGAAGAGGGTCCATTACAGGCATCGCGAACGCAGGTTCGTCAAGAGACTGAAGCCACTGAATATTGTGACTTCCCTTTTCAACATCATACATAAGCGCGAAGCGAGTCAGATCTGGGAAACCAATGATTCCCTTTGGAAATACAAGTATCTTGTCATCACTGATTTCAGTTTCACCGAAAATTTTTGTTGTTAGTTTCATGATTTCCTCCACTTTCGTCAGGCCTTACCTTTGGCCGAGAGAAAAGAGTTATAAACACTTTTCTACTATCACGCTGTTTTTGAGAAATATTAATAGTAAAAAAATACAATTTATACTAATTCAAAACCTATTTCGGTTTATTTACAGCTATTCATAACCCCTTTTTGCAAAATATATTAGCTTATTTACATAGTGCTTAACGCTTTAGCATTTCTATATACGAATTTTTATATTTCGTATATCTTTACTATATATATTTTAAATATAGTTCATAAGTGATTCTTTCATGATCTTACTTGTAGCCATAAGTGATGCCTGGTATATAAGCTCAGCTGTAGAAAGGTT
>NZ_JAILQF010000464.1 GCF_024699075.1 Butyrivibrio sp. | reverse complement strand
ATTACAAGAAGGTATTCGAACACCAGTATGGTGAATTCGATGAAATAATGAAGAGAAAGGAGACCGCATAATGGCTAGAAATAAGATAGAACAAGACGAAGAGCTTGAAAGCGGTTTTGATATAAATCAGCTTAAAAGACTGGCAGGATATGTAGGTTCTTATAAAAAGGATCTGACTATCGCCATAATCATAATGGTAATTTCAAGTGCTATATCCATGCTTATCCCTCTTTTTATGAAGAATGTCATGGATATAATCTCAAGCACTGTTTATGACCATGTATATACTCCAAACAAGGCAGTACAGCTAATAATTATAAATGCCATTTTGGCACTTCTTGTCGGCATCACCTGTGCTGCGATCATGAGATACAAGATAATACTTACTTCCCGCGTAGGTCAGGGAGTTATTTACAACCTTAGACGCGAGCTTTTCGTACATCTTCAAAAGCTTCCCTTCTCCTACTATGATGATAAGCCCCATGGCAAGATTCAGGTAAGAGTTGTTAACTACGTCAATAACCTAAGTGACCTTCTGTCCAATGGTATTGTTAATACCATTACAGATATGTTCTCACTTGTATTCATACTTATATTCATGCTCTACCTAAACGTAAGGTTCACGCTTATATGCCTTTGTGGTCTGCCGATCCTGACTGCTATCATTCTTTTTGTCAAAAACAGGCAAAGAAGAGCCTGGCAGATCCAGAGCAACAAGCAGTCTAATCTTAATGCCTATATTGCAGAAAGTATAAACGGAATAAGAGTCACACAGTCTTTTGTC
The DNA here is from genome assembly GCF_024699075.1 of Butyrivibrio sp. Next base: position 5,993 of record NZ_JAILQF010000464.1, on the reverse strand, counting down.
AGAGAAGATACTAATACTATACTTTTTAACAGACTTAATAAAGATGCCAGAAGTGCCTGGATGAACGCAGTTAAGTACAACTTCATCCTAAGCCCTGTAATTGAGAACATAACTGTAATTACAACTTCTGTAATATACGTTCTTGGTATTGGATGGCTTACAAACGGCGAAACAGCCATTACTGTTGGTCTTCTTACTGCCTTTGTCGGTTACGTTTCAAGATTCTGGCAGCCCATTATGACACTTGCAAACTTTTATAATTCGCTGCTTACAGCTATTTCCTATCTTGAACGTATCTTCGAGACCATAGATTCTCCTATTACTGTAAAAGACAAGGAAGGCGCAAGGCAGATGCCTCAAATAAAGGGCGATGTAGAATTTAAAAATGTCTGCTTCTCATATGATGACGGCGTCGAGATCCTTCATGATGTAAGCTTCAAGGTAGGCGCAGGTGAATCCTATGCAATAGTTGGTCCTACAGGAGCAGGTAAATCTACCATTGTCAATCTTATAAGCAGGTTCTATAACGTTGGAAGCGGTAATATCCTTGTGGACGGAACTGATATAAATGATGTTACGATAAAGTCTTTAAGACAGCAGATGGGTGTTATGATGCAGGACAGCTTCATCTTCTCCGGAACTATAATGGACAATATCCGTTATGGCAATAACGAAGCTACTGATGAAGAGGTAATTGCAGCTGCAAAGACTGTATGTGCTCACGACTTCATACAGTCACTTGAAGATGGCTACTATACACAGGTCAATGAAAGAGGAAGCAGGCTTTCAGCAGGTCAGAGACAGCTCATTTCTTTTGCCAGAGCAGTTCTTGCAGATCCTAAGATCCTGATACTTGATGAAGCTACTTCAAGTATAGATACTGAAACCGAGATTCTGCTTCAAAAGGGGCTTCAGGAGATGCTTAAGGGCAGGACATCTTTTATTATCGCTCACAGGCTTAGTACCATAAAGAATGCGACCTGTATCATGTATGTTGATAATGGTAAGATTCAGGAGAAGGGCTCCCACGATGAGCTTTTAAAGATTCCAAACGGATATTACCACAACCTTTATGATAGCCAATACGCCTTCCTTCAGGCATAGGGAGGATTTTGTATCCCTTGCAATTTGATACAACTAGGTAGTTAATAAAGGATTTTCTTATCTTAAGGATCTTATAATTCAAGGCTTGATAGATGGAGTTTTATATTCTTGGGTCCGAAACTCGCTACGCTCAGACATGCGGACCCAAAACAGAATATAAAACTCCATCTATCAAACTCTTGAATTTAATAAGATCCTTAAAGACCTCGAAAATCCTTTATTAACTATCTAGGTTATCAAATTTGCAAGGGATAATATAGGTTATAGCTTTAGAGCTGTTACTAGCATTGTTAAACTCGCAAACGCTTTGCTTTTTGCTCGTTATAAAATGACGTAAGTCGTCATATGTTGTCAAAAAGCATTTTAGACACCTACATCAAATACATTTTAACTACCTAATGATTCTGTTTAAAAATGATTGTATAAGTCAGAGTTTGCAGAGTTTGAATTTGTAATGAAAAAGCCAATTTGAAACATCTTTAATAGATATTTCAAATTGGCTTTTATTATTACTAGTTATAAGTATCTGTAATACGCATGTTTACCAAGGTATGGTTTAATGATAAGCAGCTTACTCAAACTTCGCACTTTATAAACAATCTAAGATCCTTGCAAATTTATATGTGCGGAGTTTAAGTAACTTATTTAGAATCCGAAATCGTCTCCGCCTTCGCTGTCTTCTGAGTCTCCAGAATCATCTTCTTCACCGCTCTCATCCTCGGGTGTTTCTTCTTCGTATTCGTCTGATCCACTCTGGTCTTCCTCTTCTTCAGAATAATCATCCTTAGAATCTGACTTACTTGAGCTACTTGATGATTTCTGTTCTTTAAGTGTTACTTCTACTTCTACTTCTTCATATCCGTTACTGCCTTTTCTTAAAACAGTAATAGTAATTGTCTGTCCAGCCTCGTAATAAGCCATGTTTGTATCAAGATCTGATCTTGATGCAATCTTGGCATCCTGAACCTTGATAATAACATCTCCAACTTCAAGTCCTGCTTCCTCTGCAGCACTATCGCTGTCTATAGATGATATATATGCGCCTTCAACTCCTGTAGGTGTATATGCTGTTACTCCAAGAACACCTCTGTTATCCTTATCTGCTTTATACTTGGTCTCAGACTCCATGAGGTCGTCTATAATAGGCTTAGCAACAGATATAGGAATAGCAAATCCCATTCCTTCTGCACCTTCAGCAACATATTTTCTTGAATTGATTCCTATAAGCTCTCCTTTAATATTTAAAAGAGCTCCACCTGAGTTACCTGGGCTGATAGCTGCGTCTGTCTGAATGAAAAGTCCTTCTGAACCATCATCATTTGTAACTGCTCTGTTTAAAGCACTGATAACGCCTACTGTAACTGACTGACCTTCACCAAGAGCATTACCAATAGCTATTGCAGGCTCGCCAAGCTTAAGGTCATCCGAATCACCGACTGTTGCAAATGTTATAGCATTCATTGTAGCATCATCTATTTCACTAAGTGATACTGAGATAACAGCAAGGTCCATTCCTGAATTAGTACCTTTAATATAAGCCGGCTTACTTGTACCATTTACAAAATGAACTGACAGATCATCTGCACCTTCAACAACGTGATTATTGGTTGCTATCAAAAGCTCTGTATCATTCTGGCCCATTATAACGCCGGATCCTGAACCACCACTAAGAGCTTCACCTTCATCATATCCGTAGTCTTCAAGATCAACCATATACTTATTTTCAATAATAACTATTGAAGGCATTACCTTTTCTACTAATGATGATACATCTGTAGCAATTACAACCTGTTCTTCTTCAGATGTATCTGCTTCTTGAGTTGTACTTGCTGTTGCAGCTGCATCTTTCTTATCACCAGAAGCAAGTAGACCTTTTAAAGATATATCTTTGTTCTTTGCAACATATACTGCACCGGTTCCAAGTCCTCCTACAAGTACAAGAGCAAGGAGAGCTGCAAGTATCTTCTTTCCCTTTTTCTTCTTTTTAGGAGGATTGCTGCTACCAGCACCAGATGGAGCATAGTTATTATATCCGGCATTGTACTGATATGTACCGTTTGGTGCTGAGTTATTACCCGCATAATTTGCATATGAATTTGTACCTGTACTATTTCCATATGCATTTGTACTCTGATTACCATTCATATTTGAATTGGTATTTGATGTACCATAGCTTTGGGTCGTGTTCTTGTTTGCATCATTAACTTCGTTCATATTATTCCCCTTTCAGGCCCGCTTATGCCAAGAATTTGAAATGTAATATCCATTTCAAGCTTCTGTCAGCATCCATGCAGCCTTATATTCTGTTAATCTTCTTCTATTACACTTATTTCCATGAAGTCAAATGGAACTTCTTCTATAAAACTGTCCTGTGTAAATCTGCATTTATTATGCATCTTAAAATCATTTACATTGACTCCAAGCCATATAGGTTTTGGAAGATCAAGTTCATAGCTGGCCTTCTCCAGACATTTCATAACCTTATGCGTTCTGGTATCGTCCTCATCATTACATATAACTGTATCCTTTTGCATATGATTGTCTTTAAACAATCTAACCCATAATCTGAACATTTAAGCTGCTCCCTTCCGTGCTCCTATTACTTTGCACCAAAATGAGCAAAAATGCAATCGGGATTTGCTATATTATGAGGTAGGTGTCAAAAGTTCCTTTTGACCAGCTGTATACCTTAATTATTTAAGAGCATAGTATATCTATAAATATAATATCATCTTATTTTTATTCTGCTTTATTTTCCGACGAATGGTAGATTTCATACGACGAAACGACATATTTTCATATATTTTGCTTTTCTTGCTTCATATTATTCAGACTTTGCTCAAAAAAAGCTGATCATGATAACCCGTTTTGGGGTCATCACGATCAGCATAGTATTCATATATTTATTCAAACTTCGCACCCTGTAACCTTTACTGTCCCTTGCGAATTTGCTATCTCTAGCAGTTAATTAAATTATTTTCGCGCTCTTTAAAAATCTTATTAAATTCCAGATATCAAGCCTTGAATTAAAAGATTTTTATGACAAGAAAATAATTTATTAACTGTTAGATATAAGCAAATCGCAAGGGACAACGAATACTATAAATGCGAAGTTTGAATATATTATTTCTAATATACTTACTGTTATCAGTCTTCGTATCCGTTAGGATTGTTCTTCTGCCATCTCCATGAATCTTCGCACATTTCGCGGATACCATTTTCAGCCTTCCAGCCAAGTTCCTTATAAGCCTTCTCTGCATTTGAATAGCATGTAGCTATATCTCCTGCTCTTCTTGGTCCGATCTCATAAGGAATCTTAACACCGTTAGCTTCTTCGAAGTTCTTTACGATATCAAGAACGCTGTATCCAACACCTGTTCCAAGGTTGTAAAGTGAAAGCCCTGTTCCCGGCTCAAGCTTCTTAAGAGCTTTAACATGTCCCTTAGCAAGGTCTACTACGTGAATATAGTCACGAACACCTGTTCCGTCAGGAGTATCATAATCATTACCGAATACGTTAAGGTGATCAAGCTTGCCTACAGCTACCTGTGTGATGTAAGGCATAAGGTTATTAGGAATTCCGTTAGGATTCTCTCCCATTGTACCTGACTTATGAGCTCCGATAGGATTGAAGTATCTAAGAAGAACTACATTCCACTCATTGTCTGCCTTCTGAATATCTGTAAGGATCTGCTCAAGCATGTGCTTGGTCCATCCGTATGGATTGGTGCATACGCCCTTTGGACACTCTTCTGTGATCGGGATAATTGCAGGGTTACCATAAACTGTTGCTGATGATGAGAAGATGATATTTTTAACATTGTGCTTTTTCATCTCATCAAGAAGTGTTAATGTTCCGGATATATTATTTTCATAGTATTCCCAAGGTTTCTGAACTGACTCTCCAACAGCCTTAAGTCCTGCAAAGTGAATTACTGCATCGATCTTTTCCTGTGAAAAGATTTTCTCGAGATCTTCACGATTTCTTATATCTGCTTCGTAGAAAGGAACCTTCTTGCCTGTAATAGCTTCAACTCTGTCAAGAACCTTCATCGATGAGTTGCTAAGATTATCCATTACTACTACATCATATCCTGCATTCTGCAGTTCTACTACTGTATGGCTTCCTATATAACCTGTTCCGCCTGTTACTAAAATTGTCATAATGTTTACCTCCTGGGCTGCATAAAAACATGGTACAATTTTTTTCTTCCAAAATTCGTTCTTATGTCTGAATTATAAATTGCAGTTTTTATATCTTCAATAACAACATGTTATATAAAACTGTCAAAATGTTAACACGGCCAATGAAATACTTCATATGCCTTCAAGGCCTTTATATCTCATCCCAATAATAAGGCCATAATACAATTATCAAAGGCACCTTCGCCCAATAATCATATTATGGCCATAAAGTCGAGTTACAGGATCAAAGCTCTATTCCATTAAGCTTACACAGCTCTCTGGCAGATTCTACAGAATCTACGCCTGTAGGATTCTTTATTGGAGCAAACTCCTTCTCTCTTACAACTTCATAAGGAAGACAAGAATCAAGCATATGGATCATATCAAGAACAAGCTGTTCAAACTTACATCCGTTTGGCTTTTCAGGCTTAATAAGCTGCGCATTTTCATCTATATGAGGAATCTTCTTCTCAACTACGTGAAGAGGAAGTTCCTTGGAAGCTATCTCTTCAAGAGCCTTCTCATTGAAAAGATAATTAAGGATTACTCCAAAGTTATAAGCTGGATCGCCGTTCTCATCCTTGGCATCCATCATCTCCTGTGAAAGCTCGTAGTACTCTACGATTGAAGGCTTACCATCTTCAAGGCACATAACACCAACCTTCTCATCAGGAGCATTCTTCTTAACAACCTTGGCACCAACG
>NZ_JAILQF010000342.1 GCF_024699075.1 Butyrivibrio sp. | reverse complement strand
TCATAAGGATATGACAGATAACGAGATTACAGATTTCAGACTGTTTAAGATAGACGGCGAGGGCAAGAGCGCCGATGAATGGGAAAAGATTCTTAGAGGAAAGACCAGATATAATGACTCTGTCTGCCTGGGAAATGACGGCAATATATATATTCTTACTACACAGGTTGATGATCAAGGTGAAGAGATCATCATTGGAAGATTTGAAAGAGCCGGCTTAAAGTGCGAGAAGATAGAAGATATGTATCCGGTAGAAGAGCCTGAGGAAGAAGAGACAGAGAGAGAAGAGACAGCAAAAGATGAGACAGCAAAAGATGAGACAGTAAAAGATGAGTCAGAGTCAGAAATTAAAGAGGTTAAAAGCGTAGAGTGATCATGGCATTTATGCTACTGGTACACCTTCTTGTAGTACTTACAATTGGTATACTGGCATTCGTAAATTTAATAAAGATACCTTACCCCTTTCTGGCAGTCGTATTCTGGGTGCCGGTATTTGGGCCTTTGTGTGCTGTGATAATTCATCTCTATTATGTCAGCGGAAGATCAGGCGCCAAATATTCTGATCTTGAGAGTATGAAAGCATCTCTTGTCTGGGACGAAGAAGAGCCTGCAAGGACGGTTGAGTCAGTTAATGATATTCCATTAGAGGATGCTCTTATTCTGGATGATCCTGCAGTTAGAAGATCAGTAATGCTTGACGTTCTTATGGAGAATAATCAGCAGTATGTAAGTGCCTTAAGCAAAGCCCGCCTTAACGATGATGTTGAGGTGGTTCACTATGCAACAACAGCTATGGCAGAGTTCTCCAAAGAGTACGAGCTTCGTCTTCAGCAGTATGCTACGCAGTATGCAGAAGCGCCTGACAATGAAAAGCTTATAGAAGAATATGTAGATTATCTTTCTAATTATATTAACAGCGGTCTGTGTGTTGGCCAGCTTCTTGAAATTCAGGTAAGTACCTATCAGCAGCTGCTTAAAAAACTTGTAAGAATTCATCCTACTAAGACACGTTATAAAGAGCTTGCATCCAGTTATATGGATTCAGGACATATGGGGCTTGCAGATGAACTTACTACATACCTTTATGATAAGTATCCAAATGATGAGGAGGCTTTTACTCTTCGCGTTCGTTATTACTATGAGACAAGACAGGGCAAGCTTCTTAGAAAGCTCATAAATGAATATGACCAAAAGGATATGTACAAATCAGTAGAACTTCGTAAACTTATTTCCTTCTGGAGTGATAGTACACAAGAATCTGCTGCAGGAAGAAGTGATCCTGACCTGGCAGGTCAGGTCTGAAAGGAGGGAAAAAGGCATGAAGAAGAACATACTTGTTCTTTTAAGGATAATGATAGGTTTTGCAGCCTTTTTCGTGATCCTTCTTATAGAAAGAGCGGGAATTCCATATAAAGCAGCAGAAGGCAATTCCCTTATCGTAGATATAGATAAGATAACTCATTATAAAGAAGCTTCTGGTCAAAATAGATGCCTTTTGATAATTGACTCAGGCGATGAAAACTCAGTAAAGGCAAGTGAAGAATTTAAGCAGATTCTAATAGATATTAGAGTGCCTTTTGATATTGCAGATATAGCAGAACAGATCCCTGATCCCACAGGCTATGACAAGGTGGTTATGGCGATCAAGCATCTGACATCTTTTGGAGAACAAATACTTGATTATACAACTTATGTGGAAAATGGCGGAAAGATTCTTTTTGGCCTTCCCATAGAAAGAGAAGAGACACTTGATATTATCATAGGAAAGCTGGGAATAACTGATGTAAGTTATGAACTTATAGAGGTAGACTACTTTGATCCTGAAGAAGAATTTATGCTGGGATCAACCGATGTTCCATATGCTATTGAGGATTATTATAGTTCTTCGATGCAGGTCAATCTTGATGAATCAAGTGAAGTATTTGCGACTTGCGGATCAACACCTCTTATATGGCGCAGAAAGTATGGTGATGGATATTTTGTAGTATGTAATTTTGGATACTGTGAAAAGGCATACAGAGGTATTTACAGTTCGGCATATTCACTCCTTGATGATGTTTGCATATATCCTGTTATCAATGCTGCAACCTTTTATCTGGACGATTTCCCGTCGCCTGTTCCAAAGGGAGACGGCAAATATATAAGACGCGACTATGGAATGGATATAGCAGAATTTTATACCAATGTATGGTGGCCAGATCTTCTTTCACTTGGCAAAAAGTATGACTATCCGTATACAGGTCTTATCATAGAGACTTACGAAGATCAGGTTAGCGGTGAGCTTAAAACCAATACTGATGTTGCTGATTACTATTACTACGGCAATATGCTCCTTAATGCAGGTGGAGAACTGGGATATCATGGTTACAATCATCAGCCTTTATGTAACAGTGATTTTGTATATACAGTAGATCTTGGCTATAAGCTTTGGGAAGATGATGATGAGATAAGGGATTCTTTGACAGAACTTATAGAGTTCTCGACAGGTCTTTTTCCAACAGCAAGGCTCCAGGTCTATGTGCCTCCGTCAAATGTTATATCAAAAGAAGGAATTGAGATCATAGATAATGAATATCCTGAAATAACAACAATAGCCTCTATATATACTTCAGTTGGAGATACATATAGCCAGGAGTTTGACGTCGATGAAAGCGGTATGATCAATACTCCGCGAATAGTATCTGGTGGTGTCAAAGATGATTATATGAGGATAACAGCCTTTTCGGAGCTTAATTATCATCTGGCTGCATCACACTTTATGCATCCTGATGACCTTCTTGATGAGGATAGGGGTGCTGCACTTGGCTGGGAATCCATAAGTAGCACAATAGAAGAGTATATGGTCTGGATCAATGAATCAGCTCCTCCTATAAGGCATCTTACAGGAAGCGGAATAGCAGGTGCAGTTCAGAGATATACCAATCTTGTTATAGATATAGATCAAAGAGAAGATGGAATTACAATTAAGGCTGATGGCCTTATTGATACGGCTTACTGCCTTGTAAGAGTTAACAGAGGCCAGCTTGGAAGCGTACAGGGCGGATCTCTTACATATATAAAGGGTGATCTGTACCTGCTTGAAATAACTGATAGTACAGTGGAAATTGAGTATACGAAATAGATAAATATAATCTTTAGTGATGTGCGTAAAATAGGAAAGGACTTAACGTGAGAATCTGTCTGATACTAGAGGGTAGTTACCCGTATACACATGGCGGAGTATCGTCATGGACTAATCAGATGATAAATGCAATGAAAGAGCATGAATTTGTGCTCTGGGTTATAGGTCCGCGCGCTAAAGACAAGGGGAAATTCTTTTACAAGATTCCCAAAAATGTAGTTGAGATCAAAGAGGTATTTCTTGATGATGCACTTAGAATAAAGCCTGACAAAAAGAAGCTTCCTTTAATGAAAGATGAGGAAAAAGAAGCTTTGAAAGATCTTCTTGACTGCGAACATCCAAATTGGGAAGTGCTTCTTGAGCTCTTTCAGGATAAAGGCGTAAACCCCTCATCCTTCCTTATGAGCCAGGAATTTCTTGAAGTACTTCAAAAGTTGTGTGATGAAAAATATCCCTATGTGCCTTTTGCAAATACATTCCATACAATGAGATCCATGCTCCTTCCTGTTTTGTATATGCTGATGCAGGATGTGCCAAAGGCTGATATGTATCACACAATATGTACAGGATATGCAGGTATCCTTGCTGTTACAGGCGGCTATAAAACAGGTAAACCAGTTCTTCTTACAGAGCATGGTATCTATTCAAGAGAAAGAGAAGAAGAAATAATAAGAGCACACTGGGTTCAGCCGGCTTTTAAGAGGCAGTGGATCAAGTTCTTCTATATGCTTTCTGATGCGATCTATACAAGAGCTGCTAAGATCACATCACTTTTTGACAGAGCCATGAAGACTCAGATAGAACTTGGGGCAGATCCTTCAAAATGTTCAATTATATCTAACGGTATAGCATATGAAAGATTTTGCAATATACCTCTTAAAGCAGAAAATGGAATTATAGACATTGCTGCTGTGGTAAGAATCGCTCAGATCAAGGATATTAAGAGCATGATATATGCATTTCACGAACTTAAAAGTAAGAGATCTGATGTAAGACTTCATATACTTGGCGGCGTAGATGAAGAAGAATACAACGAGGAGTGTATTAATCTTGTGGATACACTTGGACTTAATGATGACATTATATTTGCCGGCCAGGTGGATGTTACAGAGTATATGAAAAAAATAGATTTTACAATTTTGACATCTATCTCTGAAGGCCAGCCTCTGTCTGTACTCGAATCACTTGCAGCGAGAAGGCCATGTGTTACTACAGATGTAGGATGTTGCAGAGATCTTCTTGAAGGAGGTCCTGGAGATCAGTTCGGAGTGGCAGGCTATCTCGCTCCTCCTATGCACAGAGAAGGAATTGCACATGCTATGGAGAGAATGTGCAGATCAAGAAGCGAACGCGAAAAGATGGGCGAGATCGGAAGAAAGAGAGTAGATGCATATTACAGACATGAAAATATGATAAAGCTCTATGAAGATCTGTATAAAAGCGCTGTTAATAAAAGTTAAAACAAAAGATAAAAATAGATAAACATAAAAAACAGAAGATAAAAAACAGAAGATAAAAAACAGAAAGGCTTACCTATGGCTGGAATTGGTTTTGAACTAAAAAAACTCTTTAAAGCTACAGGCGTACTTGGAGTTCTTCGTGCTTATGGATATACTGGCATGATAACTGCAGGCCCGATGCTTCTGGGCATTTTTTATCTGATGGGAATAGGTATAATAGGATCTCATTTTGGGCTTGGCCAGGAAAACAGAGAACTTCTCACAAGTATGATCACCTATAACCTTCTTATATCGCTTATGGTTACAAGTGTTTTCGGCATGGTTGTAACAAGATATATATCAGATATGCTCTATCAGGAAAGTGAAGATAAGGTGCTTGGATCTCTTTCTGGAGTCCTATTTATAATACTTCCAATTGGCTGCCCTTTGTATGGAGTTTTTCAGATAGTCTTTGGTATTAAGCTCATACATTTAGTGCTTAATATTACAATGCTGGCTGAGCTTTTGTGTGTATGGATGATGATGAATTATCTTACTGCCGTTAAAAATTATAAAGGTATACTGATTGGATATGTTATATCGATAATAGTATCTCTTGGTGGGGCAACTCTTGCCTGCAGGTTTGTTGGCGTTTCGATAGAAATTTTACTTATGTTTGTCTGTCTTGGATACGGAGTTATGATGTGCGTTGACATAGCTCTTTTGTATCAGTATTTTCCAGCAAAGGGCAACGATTATTTTTCTTTTCTTCACTGGATAGACGAGTATAAGTCATTGGTGGTTATAGGCTTTTTCTCAGGTATAGGTCTATATTCACATCTTGTTATCGCATGGTTTTCAGGTGTTGGCAAGCATATACAGGGACAGTATTATGGAGCTCCGCAGCATGATATTCCGGCTCTGTTTGCTTTTATGACTATACTTATTACCAATATCAATTTTGTGGCATCTGTCGAGGTACACTTTTATCCCAAATACAGAAAGTATTATGACCTTTTCAATGGAAAAGGCTCCATTGGAGAAATTAATGTTGCAGAAAAAGAGATGAAAGAGGTTCTCTTACATGAGCTTGTGTATACTGCAAGAAGGCAGTTTTATGCAACTGCGCTTATGCTTTCGATAGGTATGACTCTTCTTAATAAACTTCCGCTTGGTTTTGATGATCTTATGGACGGATATTTCAGGATACTTTGTGTAGGTTATGGTGTATATGCGATTGGAAATGTGATAATGCTGATCCTTATGTACTTTACAGACTATGAAGGGGCCGGGATATCGACGATCATATTTGCAGGTGTATCAACAATAGGTTCTCTTATATCACTTAATCTTAATGTCAGATTTTATGGCTTTGCATTTGCAATAGGAAGTATGGCATATCTTATCTACTGCATTATAAGACTATACTTTTTCTTGCAAAATATTCCTTATCATATACTTGCGTCTCAGCCTATGGTGCGTAGGGAGACAAGAAGCGTATTTACCTTTTTTGGAGAAGATCTGAACAATATTTTTACAAGAGTAGTCAGATTTAGAAGGTCTATAAATAAAAAGGATAAAGAGGAGGCATTATGAAGACTAGCCGATTTGTATCCATGATATTTCTTATAGTTGCTCTTGTCTGCATCAGTATCTTTCAAAATGGATATGATGCTGCGGTAGAAGAGATAGAGCAGGAGTATCAGACATCTTCGAAGGTGGAAGAGGTCTCTTTTGCCGAGGATACAATAATTACTGACAATATATATGATAATTATGCGCTTTATGAAAATGATGATCCTTATGATGTAGTCACTATGTATCTTACAGTAAGAACTGGTAACGCTTCTGAGGGCACCAACCATACCTGGGAAGAGATCAATACCTATAGTGTTTATGATTATGATGAAATGGGCGTTGACAGATATATGGTAGCAGGACTTTTGCAGGTGGGAGATGAGAATGGCCCTACATTTGGAGAGCTTGGATATGGCGAAACAGCGCCTAATGCAACTGTTAATATAAGAGGTCAAACTTCATCACTATTTAGGCAAAAGAATTACAAAATAGAAATAAAGGATAATAAGGGAGATTTCAGAGGGCAGACTACAATCGCTTTGAATAAGCATGAACAGGACGGTTTAAGATTCAGGAACAAGCTCTGCTTTGATCTTATGACGGGCATTGATGAGATGATGAGCTTAAGGACTCAGTTCGTGCATCTGTATGTTAATGATCTTACGGATGGCTCTGATGACGGTTTTGAAGATTATGGTCTTTATACACAGGTTGAGCAGCTCAATAAGAATGCTTTAAAGGTGCATGGTCTTAATAAGGAAGGGCATCTTTATAAGATCAATTATTGCGAATTCTACAGGTACGAAGATGCTATAAAGCTTGTAGATGACCCTGACTTTGATCTTGATAAGTTTGAAACATATCTTGAAATTAAGGGAAATAATGATAATACAAAGCTTATAGAGATGCTTGAAGATGTCAATGACTATTCAATACCCATAGATACAGTCATAGAAGAGCATTTTAATATGGAGAATCTGGCATATTGGATGGCTTTCCATATTCTTACGGGTAATGTAGATACTTCCAGCCGTAACTTCTATATATATAGTCCGGTAAATGTAGATACTTGGTATATACTTTCGTGGGATAATGATGGAAGCTTTCCATCCAATGAAAATGAGATAAAAGGACGTACGGATTATGGTGGATGGCAGATGGGCGTTAGTAACTACTGGGGCAATGTATTGTTCCAAAGATGCTTAAAATCCGAGCATTTCAGGAAAGCTCTTGATGATGCCATAAATGATGAACTTGCATATATGACACCTGAAAGATTAACAGAAATGTTGGAAGGATATAGCAGCGTTGTAAAGCCATATGTTTTTACAGGAAGAGATGTTTTATATTCTCCTATTACAAGTGAACAGTATGACACTGTAATAAGCAGTATACCAAATGAGCCTCAAGCTCATTATCAGGAGTATCTTAATTCACTTGAAATGCCGCAGCCATTTTATATAGGTGAATTATCCTATGAAAATGGTATATTATCTACCTCTTGGGATTCTTCTTATGATTTTGACTCTGAAACTATAACCTATACTGTTAAGATTGCAAGAGACTGCGAGCTTAAAGATGTTATAGCTACTTATGAAGGGGTATGGACCAGCCTCGAGGAGCAGATAGTACTTGATCCCGGTAGTCAGTATTTTATCAGTATAACTGCGACCAATGAATCAGGCTATTCTCAGGGAGCTTTTGATTATTATATTACCGATTACAACTATTATTTTGGAATG
>NZ_JAILQF010000435.1 GCF_024699075.1 Butyrivibrio sp. | reverse complement strand
GCTTTGGCCAGGAGCTTTTTGCCATATCCTTTTCTGCGGTATTCATCTTTTACAAACACATCATAGGGCTCATTTTCTTCATAATTCTTTGTGAGATCCAAATAGCCAACGACGTTATTTTCTTCAGTAGCCACCAAAACATAGAATCTGTCCGGTTCTTCCAGCACTCTTTCCCCGGTCCAGTAATTCGATGTATCATGGATTGCAAGATAACCTCTGATATATTTATCATCTATCAATTCGATTCCAGATATATCATCAATTTCTGAAATTTGCTTCAAAACCATTTTTTGCTGTTCTTCGCGAAAAAGCGCATTCTTTGTCTTTAAAATATTCCTGAGAATTTCATTACATGGATTAAAGGAAAAATCAATCTGGTAACCGTTAAAGTACTGTGACAAATAGGCAAACAGCTCAATATAGGCACCTTGTGACCTGGACAGTCCCATAGTTACTTCTACATACTTTTCATCATCTATAGCAAGAAGAACGAATAATCCGATTATTTTCTCTTTATCAAAAACTGCAAGTACACGATCATCCGTATTATGAACAGCCCTTTCAAGCTTCTCCTCTATCAAATCAGAATCCAGGAGAGGCTGTGAATAATCTTTGTCAGCGTTAATTTGACGTGCAAATGCTACATATTTTTCAATTTCCGATGTTACTGTTACTAAATGCTCCACGTCTCTTACCTTCATCTCTCTATCTTCTTAAAAAGCCTTGCGCTCCAGAAATTCATATTGAGCTCATCAATATAAAAATGGAATATAGCTTTCCAGTTTTTCGTAGCAGTACTCAGAACCATATATTCTGCCTCTGCTTTGACAGTGTTCTCAGCAAATCTAAAAAGCTTCTCTCCAACCCCTTGGGATCGCTTCTCTGGAATAACATACAGTTCTTCGACTTCAAAGAATGGTGTACCCTCTGGCATTATTGATTTCATCTGCTTAGATTCACAAACTTTACCAAAAAGATACCCAATAATAGTACCATCGTCCTCGGCAAAAAATATTCTGTTACCTTCAATGTCTGATTTATCATTTGGACGATATCCGTAGCAACTGTTCTCTGCTGCCCAGTCCTCTGAAAAACTTATTAGTTTAGCCAGAACTTCCTCGTTTAAATCTACTTCATGAATAAGCATTATATTATCCTTTACGCTTCTATAGAATCATTAATTCTATCTATCCACTTAACATCATCGGATTCCAAGTACTGCACAAGTTTGCTGAAATTGCTTGAGCCGTCAACATGATCGTCTGTAGGTAATTTGCCAATTCTTTCTTTCATATAAGTATAATTATCAGTATCAATGCTCTTCATTACCTGATCAATCTGATCAGCTCTACCTTTGTAACCTTTAACACCTGTATATTTCTCTATAAGCGGTGCATTGACAGCCTTCGCAGGTCTTTTGATAAACTCATCAGTCCAGTGTTTAGATATAATCTGCATAGTGCATGGATTACCAAATATGATCACTTCCTCAGCAGCGTTATCGACACCATGGAAATCATTTATCTTTCGCTTAATATCTTCATATTGTTCATATGGTTTCTTTTCTGTATCACAGAATATAAGAACAATTTCATAAGCTCCATTTTGGTACCTATCCTGATACCGAGCAGGAATATTACCATTTCCTGCCGCATTAACAAGGGCTATTTCATAAACATCATTCCATACTTGTAAATTGTTCAAATGTTCCAGATACTTATATTCCTCATTACCTTCACAGATAATGCAAATTTTATGTTTGTCCGATATATCAGGAAGTCTATTCGCCATCTGCAACTGCTCCCTTCACATTTCCCTTTATACTTAACAGGGAATTTATCAGTTCAGGATCAGGCAACGCCGCAAAAACTCCTTTTCGGTATTTTTCTATTATGTCAGAAGTATCTCTTACACCATTTTCAGCAGTAAAATCAGACAATGAATAAACGTAAACGCCCTTTTCATCCTTATCAACAAACCAGATCTGTTCCTTTCTGAAAAGGCGTTTACAATCCATAAGGTTAATATCGTGTACTGTGAAGATCATCTGAGCATCAGTATTGAGCTCATTATTGAACATAGCAACTGTGGCTCTGGTAAGTTTAAAATGAATACTGCTATCAAGCTCATCTACTACCAGGATTCGACCCTGTTCAAGCGCTTCAATAACATAACTTGCCATAGCCGCTATCTTTTTAGTTCCTGTAGAATCAAATAGCATACTTGGAACCTGAACGCCCTTATATGTAGAAACCAGCCTAATCTGATCCATTACACTATCAGGAACATCAAGTACTTTTTCTTCAGGCTTTTCATCAGCGCCACCAGCATTAAGCTTTACATTTCCCATTTCAACATATTCAAAATTGTCCATGTAAAGATCTGCATTTTTAATAAAATCAACAACTTTCTGCTGTAGCTGATTCTTGTTTTTCATAAGGTCAATGGTATGCTCCATAGGGATGTTATTCATATTGATAACATCTATCTTTTCAGCAAAACCAACCAGAACTTCCTTCATCTCATTGAGTGCCTTAAATTTAGTAGAATCAATAAGGTGGAAAATAACATTATTTTTTGCAACAACAGGCATCATTGTCAAAAGCTCTGTATCTATGCACTCATATTCTTCATTGAGAGTATCGCGTTTTAGCCAGCACACTTCTTTTTCGTTATTGTACTGATCTTTCAACACCTCTATAAATGATTCGAATACGTAGGCCTCTTTCTTGACATCGTACTTGAAATCATACGAGAACTTTCTTCCACCTGATAAAAAAGTGACTCCAAGTTCACAGATATCGTTGTCTGTAAAAATATTTGACATAAGGCCATTTTTCTTATTCAGTAAAACGCTTTTTATAGCTTTAATACACCTTATTAGGCAGGTTTTTCCTGCATTATTAGGGCCGTAGATTCCAGCTGTCTTAAGGACATTAAAGTTATTTTCTTTATGTACATTTGAGGCAAATTTTTTATTACGCATATCAGCTTTCATTGAGAAAGCAATCTGTTCATCAAATGCGAAGCAGTTTTTGGCCCTAATCTCTATAATCATAGCCGTTCCTCCGTTAAGGATTTTCCTATTGTTCACTATTATTATAACATTATAATATTTTTCATGCAATTATTTTACATAAATAATATATGGACATTTCATAAATCAGTTTCACTTCGTTATAATTCTATAATCTGATCAAATCCTGTATCATCACTATCAATATGTGATATCTTAATGACTATTTTATCAGGATCACTCAACAGCTCTTTTTCCAAATCCTTAAGCAGTACCTTGGTTTCAACGTCCAGCCCGGCATCGATCTCATCCAGAATAACCAGCGATACATCGGATTCCATCATGCACTTCATCATAAAGAGCTTCTTCTTTTCACCTCCGGAAAGGGTTGCTCCGTTTTCTTCTATAACATCAATCTCAGGATTCAGATTCAGCTTCTTACGCATTGCCTCTATTTCATCTTCACTGCAATCTGAATGAGTTACATATCTAAGATAATCTTCGACGCATTCATTAAGTATAAGTTCATCCTGCGAAACGTAGCATATTTCTTTATAAAAAGAGCATGAATCATACTCAGAAACTGGTGTATCATTGATAGATACCTGCCCGTTTGACGGCTTATATAAGCCTAGGATCATCTTAAGTATTGAACTTTTGCCGCTTCCATTTTCACCACGGATCAGGACATTATCGCCCTTATTTATATCAAAAGAAATATTGTTCATGATCTTCCTGTCATCGATTTCGAGCGTTACGTTTTCAAATTTGATATTATCGATATCACTTATCTCTTTTCCGGAAATAATGGGAATATCCATAAGCTTTACAACATTGTCAAAGGCAGGAATATTCTTGATGATCACCTGGATCTGGCGCTGAACTCGCCCGCTGACAGCAAGAATAGTATTTGTTATAAAAAGGACTGTTACAAGCTTTCCGCCACTTACGTTCGATGTCAAAAGCAGCATGCCGGCAACTATAATGTATATAAGGTCAGTAAAGCTTTTTTCTATTGTCTCAAAGAATGCAGATTTTCCTTCGGCTTTCTCAGAGAGTTTCATAAAACTATCATGTATTTTTTTATTCTTAGTCAGATAATAATCTTCTAAACCGTTTGTACGAGTAGCTTCAACCATATCCACCGTCTCGTATACCTGCGCAGTATCTTGTTCATGCGCTTTGTCACAAAGCTCATAATTACCTAATATGCCACGGCCTGTTATAAATGATGTTCCGAGTGTAAATGCAATCCCTAAGACTAACGTTATGCCTGCAGGAATGCTATACCAAAAGGCAATTATCAAAAAAGCTATAACCGTAAGCGTATTAACAAAGCCCCCGACAGAATATATCACTGCAATCGCAAACGCAGTATATGTCTGCCCTGACAGGACATATTTAAATTTGTCCTTGGACTTCTGGACATGCTCCATGTACTCGCTTCCCCAAAGTACTTTGTATATCTTTTGTCTCATGTTCCATAAAAGATCATTGCCTATACGGATATACAGCCTGGTATTTAACCCTGATAAAAGAGATAACAGAAAATAGCCGATAACAAACAGCAGCACAGCTATCGCAAAGGTATACACTGCTTTATCCGTTTCCAACATATCGATCATGGCATTTATACCAAGCGGTATTGCCATTTCAACTGCGATCAATGCTGTCATTACTATAAAGGCACCAAATAGTAATCGCCTATTTGATGCAAACATCATTTTTACAATCTTAAAATAGCTTTTCATACGTCCTGAATCCCCCTTTAGTACTGCATTTAGGCTCTAAATCTACCATTCAAGATCATAAAAAACAAGACTTTAAATCGACTTGCCACCTATGCTATAATAGCTACAAGGATAAGGAAGTAAATGCTTATCTTTTTAATAAGAAACTGCGATGTAAGTTGCCATTTGAAGTGGCTGTTTACATCGCAGTTTTTGCTATAATACTATTTCTATTACTCGAATTCTTCAACTTGCTGAAGATTGATATGGGGCATTCTACTGTTATTCAAGTATGTCTTTAACTTTCTTTCAAGAAAATAGCGGTAATCTGGCTGATCTCCAGCTTCTTTGTATTCCTGAATAACTGTCTTGCGAATCCAATCCAGCTTCTTTGGGCTTTGCTCTTCATACCTTACAAGCTTGATCAATTATTCCTGTCTAATCTTCCCATCCCCAATATACATCCGCTCTGTAGCAATCCTGTCCACAAACACCTTATCATGCGAAGTAAATACAAGTGTCCCCTCATATTCGATCAGCATTTTCTCCAAAGCCTCTACAGATGGTATATCCAGATAATTCGTCGGCTCATCCAGTATCAGCAAATTCACATTCGATACAAAGAGCATGGCAAAAGACAGCTTCATCCGCTCACCACCCGAAAGCTCTGATGCCTTTTTGTTCATATCTCTTTCTGATAGCAAAAGACGTGCCAGTACAATCCTTGAAAGACTCTCGCTCTGGATACTGACTCTGCGCACATTTTCAAGAACGGTTCGATCAAGGTCGATCTGGGACATGTTCTGCTTGGCATATCCTATTTTGGCTCCTGGGACTACGTATACTTTTTCTCTATTATTTATTAGTTCCAGTAAAGTAGTCTTGCCGGCTCCGTTACCGCCCAGTAGCGCAACCTTACTTCCATTCTTGATCATAAAATCTGCATCGTCGAATATAACGTGGTCATCATAGGCAAAAGAAATATGTTCTCCACGG
>NZ_JAILQF010000338.1 GCF_024699075.1 Butyrivibrio sp. | reverse complement strand
TATCAGGAAGAGCTTCCTGGATACATGGCTGGTTATGCAGCTGTAAAGCTTGGCTATACAAACCTTGGTTTCCTTGGCGGAATGGCTGTTCCTGCAGTTATCCGTTATGGTCTTGGTTTCGTACAGGGCGCAGATGCAGCAGCAGCTGAGCTTGGCGTTGATGTAACAATCAACTATGCATACGGCGGACAGTTCTACGGCGATTCTGATATCACAGCTGTTATGGATACATGGTATCAGGGCGGAACAGAAGTTGTATTTGCTTGCGGTGGTGGTATCTACACATCAGCAGCAGAAGCAGCTCAGAAGGTTGACGGCAAGGTTATCGGTGTTGACGTTGACCAGCAGGGTACAATTGATGGCTCTTATGGCGAAGGAATGACAGTTACATCAGCTTGTAAGGGTCTTACAGCTACTGTTAACACACTTCTTTCAGCTATCCAGAATGGTGAGTGGGACAACTATGCAGGACAGATCCAGAATCTTGGTCTTGTATCAGCTGATGACCTTTCACTCAACTATGTAAGCCTCGCTGATTCTACACTTTACAATGATGGCTTCACAGAAGATGATTACAAGGCTCTTGTTGCAGCTATGTTCAATGGCGAAGTAACAGTTAACAACGATTCTTCAAATGCTGATCCTTCATCCATTGCTACAACTAACGTTACAATCGGAACATATCAGGAAAGCATTAAATAATTATCACAAATAGTTCATAACAAAATAGACTGCGGAAATACTTGAAATTTCCGCAGTCTTTTTATAAAATGGCTTTTGGTTATTTGGGAGTATAAAATGATTCTGTAGAGATTTACATTTATAGTCCACTTTCAAAATCCTGTTCAGAGCTCGGCAATCTGACTTTTGGCCTGTAATTGGCCTGTAAATTAGCTATCGACATAGCGGTGGTTAATGGTAATAGATTGGCGAGCTGTGGTCATGATTGAGACCAAATCGTGAAATAATAACGATCATATTTAAAGAGGAGAATTCAGCATGCAGGATAATTACACTATTGAGATGCTGAACATTACGAAAAGATTCCCCGGAATAGTTGCAAATGACAATATATCTTTGCAGCTCAAAAAGGGCGAGATCCATGCACTTCTTGGAGAAAACGGTGCAGGTAAAAGTACTCTTATGAGTGTTCTTTTCGGATTGTATCAGCCTGAAGAAGGTATCATAAAAAAGGATGGTAAAGAAGTTAAGATAAACAATCCTAATGATGCCAACGATCTTGGCATAGGAATGGTTCATCAGCACTTCAAGCTTGTTCAGTGTTTTACTGTTCTTGACAATATTATTCTGGGTGTAGAAACAACAAAACACGGCATCTTACAGAAAAAAGAGGCAAGAAAGCGCGTAATGGAGCTTTCAGAAAAGTATGGCCTTAAGGTAGATCCGGATGCTCTTATCCAGGATATTACTGTTGGTATGCAGCAAAGGACAGAAATTCTTAAGATGCTTTATCGTGATAACGATATCCTTATCTTTGATGAGCCTACAGCTGTTCTTACACCATCAGAGATTGATGAACTTATGCTCATTATGAAGAATCTTGCCAAGGAAGGTAAGTCAATTCTTTTCATATCTCATAAGCTTAATGAGATCATGTCTGTAGCTGACAGATGTTCAGTACTTAGACGTGGTAAATATATTGGAACAGTTAACATTGCTGATACTACCAAGGAAGAACTCAGTAAGATGATGGTAGGTCGTGATGTTCAGCTTGTTGTATCCAAAGAAGACGCAAAGCCTGGAGATGTTGTCCTTGAAGTAAACAATCTTGTGGTTCCTTCAAGTCATCATCACAAGAATGCTGTTAATAATGTATCTTTCAAGGTACGTAAGGGCGAGATCGTATGTATAGCTGGTATTGATGGAAACGGTCAGTCTGAGCTTGTATATGGTATTACAGGTATCACTAAGGCTACAGGTGGTACAGTAAATCTTGATGGCAAGGATATCTCCAAGATGAGTATCCGTGAAAGAAATACATCAGGACTTTCACATATTCCTGAAGATCGTCAGAGACATGGACTTGTCCTTGACTATTCACTTGCCTATAACATGGTCCTTCAAAGATACTTTGAGCCTGAGTTCAGAACAAGTCTTGGATTCCTTAAGAAAAAGAATATAAGAACTTATGCCAACAGACTTATCGAGCAGTTTGATGTTCGTTCAGGTCAGGGTGCAGCAACTATTACAAGAAGCATGTCAGGTGGTAACCAGCAAAAGGCTATCATTGCACGTGAGATGGACAGAGAACATGATCTTCTTATTGCGGTTCAGCCAACCCGAGGTCTTGATGTTGGTGCTATAGAGTATATTCACAGTCAGCTCATTAAAGAGCGTGATGCAGGTAAGGGTATTCTTCTTGTGTCTCTTGAACTTGAAGAAGTTCTTAGTGTGTCAGACAGAATTTTGGTAATGTATGAAGGTGAGATCGTTGGTGAGCTTGATCCTAAGACAACAACGAGAGAAGAAATAGGTATGTATATGTCAGGTGCAAGAAGGGAGGAGGTTAAAGCATGAAGACAAAAAAGAGTATTTTGAAATCAAATGCTTTTCAGACGATAATCTCATCGCTTCTGTGCATTTTGTTTGGTGTTATCATCTGCTATATAGTACTTTTGTGTATCAATCCTGCAGGTGCTAACGAAGCTATGACAACAATTCTTCAGAACTTTCTGTCGGCTTCTAAGGCAAACCTCAGACTTAAAAACCTCGGAAGTACACTTGTTAAGACTGCTCCTCTTATTATGTGTGGTCTTTCAATACAGTTCTGTTACAAGACCGGTCTTTTTAATATCGGAGCAGCAGGACAGTATGCTGTTGGTGCAGGAATCAGCCTTTATGCTGCACTTGCATGGCACCTTCCCTGGATAGTATGCCTTCTTCTTGCTACAGTAGTAGGCGCTGTATGGGGAGCTATCGTAGGTTTTCTTAAAGCTTACAGAAATGTTAATGAAGTTATCTCAGGTATCATGCTTAACTGGATAGGACTTTATCTTGTTAACATGCTTACAAGTAATGTTAAAGAGTCAACAAGTCCATACACTATTCCAATCAAGTCTGTTAGTAAGCAGTCACTTCTTCCAAGCCTTGGTCTTGAGAATATATTTGGTGGTAACAAGTACGTAGGAATCGCTATTCCTCTTGCTATCATCATTGCGATCCTTATATATATCATCCAGCAGCGTACAACTCTTGGATATGTTCTTATTGCTACAGGTTACAACAAGGAAGCTGCCAAATACGCAGGTATGAAGGGTAGTAAGAATATCATCATAACTCTTATTATAGGCGGTGCTCTTGCCGGAATGGGCGCAGGTATGTACTATCTGACAGGTATGGAGCAGTGGACAACTACAAGTTCAAGTGTTCCGGACATGGGATTTAATGGTATCGCAGCAACATTCCTTGGAGGACTTAATCCTATAGGAACTGTATTTGCAGCATATTTTATTGAGCATATCACACTTGGAGGATCTAAGATCAATCTGAACGTATATCCTTCTCAGATCGCTGATCTTATGTCAGCTATCATCATCTACCTTTGCGGATTTACTCTTTTCTTTAAGTATTGCATCAATAATTACCTTCGTAACAAAGAAGAAAAAGCCGCAAAAGAAAGCCTTGAGAATACGAAGGCTGTTAACACAGAGAAAGGAGGCGAAGGTAAATGATACCTCTGATTCAGTACACACTTTTGTTTACATCAGTTCTTATGCTTGTAGCACTTGGAGGATGTTATGCAGAGCATTCCGGTGTTATCAACCTGGGACTTGAAGGAATAATGGTTATGGGAGCATTTGGCGGAGCCATGGCTCTTAAGAGCTTTAACACATCTTTTGCTGCTGGCAGCGTTCCTGCGATTGTCGTAGTACTTGCAGCTGTTATATGCTCTATGCTTTCAGGTATGATCTATTCATGTCTTCTTGGTATAGCCTGCATCAACTTTAAGGCTGACCAGACTCTTGTAGGTACAGCTCTTAACATGCTTGCTACAGCAGTTGCTACTATCATAGCAAAGACAATGAATACAATTGCTGATCCTGATAACGTATCAGCTACAGTTTCATATGTTAATGCCAAGAAAGCACTTCTTGTATATTTTGGAAATTTTGAGTTCAACTGGTTCATGGCTATAGCAGTTATCGCTCTTGTTGTAGCATACGTACTTCTTTATAAGACAAAGTTTGGTCTTCGTCTTATGGCCTGCGGTGAGCATCCTCAGGCTGCAGATAGTGTAGGTATTAATGTTAACAAGATGAGATGGTCAGGCGTACTTATATCAGGTATGTTTGGCGGACTTGGCGGAATCGTATATATTACTGCAGGTGTTAGTGAATGGAAATTTGAGTACGGTGTTGCCGGATTTGGCTTTTTATCACTTGCAGTTATGATATTCGGTCAGTGGAAACCACACCTCATCGCACTTTCAGCTATACTGTTTGGTTTCTTCAGAGCACTTTCAAACGTTTATACAGGTTTTGCTTTCTTAAAACAGCTAAGCTTGCCAAGTACTTTCTACAACATGTTGCCATACATCATCTCTCTTATAGTTCTTGCATTTACATCTATGAACTCGAGAGCACCTAAAGCTGAGGGTATTCCATACGATAAGAGTGCCCGTTAAGGACTGGACATTATATGACATTTGAGAATTATTTAAATAATAAAATAATGCTCGCAGACGGAGCGTTCGGAACATACTTTGCATCAAAGTACGGGACGGGCGCTCTTCCCGAATGCGCTAATATTACTGATCCCAGCAAAGTAATCGATATCCATAGCGATTATATTAAAGCTGGGGCTAATCTTATAAGGACCAATACATTTGCCTGTAATACATTGAATCTCGGGCCTGACATGAAGAAGCTGGGCGATCATATATCAGCGGGATGCAGACTTGCATTTATGGCTGCTTCGCTGTACTCTGATGCATCTGATACTGACATTAGACAGATCTTTGTAGCAGGTGATGTTGGACCGATTCCATTTATTCCAGGTCAGGACGATGAGAAGATTTCTGAAGAGTATTTTTTCATGGTCCAGACTATGTACAACAGCGGAATTAAGATATTCCTTTTCGAAACTTTTGCTGGAATTGATAATATTCTAAAATCTCTTAACTGGCTCAGAGAAAAAAAGGAAACCGAGCCTGATCTTTTTGTATGGGTTTCGCTATGTTCCAATCAGCATGGCTATACTAACGAAGGTATCCATGTTAGAAATATAATAAAAGAATTGTCTGCTAAAAAGCTCGTTGATGCGGCAGGACTTAACTGTGGTATAGGACCTGCATCTATGAGGAATATCCTTGATGAGATAGACTTCACAGGTATAAAGTATGTATCAGCATTCCCTAATGCAAGCTTTCCTCAGGGTATGCTTTCAAGGCCTATCTTCTCAGGCAATGAGAAGTACTTTGCTTCCAAGATAGAAGAGATATCATCACTTGGAGCTGATATCGTAGGCGGATGCTGCGGAACAGACCCGAAATTCACTCAGGCAATCTCTGAACTAGATCTTGGCACTAAAAAACCTCATGCATTTAAAGGTGATTTGGATGCTGATATCAAGGTTAGAGAGAAAAATTCTGCATTCTGGGAAGGCAAGACATCAGATAAACTCATAGCAGTTGAGCTTGCCCCTCCTTTTGGAGCAGATGACAAAAAGCTCATGGACAGCGCCAATGCACTGACCAAATATCATGTGGATGCCATAACACTGCCTGACTCACCATCAGGAAGAACCAGAGCAGATTCTATCCTGGCAGGACTTAAAGTTACCACTGAGACGGGAATAGCAACTATACCTCATATATGCTGCCGTGATAGAAATATCATAAGTCTTAGAAGCGGCCTCCTTGGAGCTTATATGAATGGTATCAGGAATGTACTTGCTATTACAGGAGATCCTGTACCGACACTTATGAGACAGGAAGCCAAAAGTGTATTTAACTTTGATTCTGTAGGACTTATGAAAGTTCTTGCAGAGCTTAACAGAGAAGAATTTTATAAGGATCCTATCACTTATGGCGGAGCATTATCATATAACAGGCCTAACACAAATGTCGAGCTTTCTCGTATGATCAAGAAGATAGAAGCAGGAGCTTCCTTCTTCCTTACACAGCCAG
Source organism: Butyrivibrio sp. (assembly GCF_024699075.1). The sequence continues at coordinate 659 of NZ_JAILQF010000338.1, read as the reverse complement.
TATTTTCTGATGAGGATATAGAGAAGCTTGCCTTCTTCAAAGACAAAATGAAAGAGGCAAATCCTGAGGTTAAGCTTTTCTGTGGTCTTATGCCGCTTGTAAGCTATAAGAACGCACTCTTTATCCAGAACGAGATGTCCGGTATCAATGTTCCTGATGAAGTGATAGCAAGATATAAGCCTGATATGAGCCGTGAAGAAGGTGAGATGGTCGGTGTATCTGTAGTTAGAGATGTTATAGCCAAGACCAAAGAATTCAGCGACGGATATTACTTCTCTATACCATTTAACAGAGTTTACTTATTAGATAAAATATTATAATTTACTAAAACTACCCATTGGGATTGGTCTGCATTCTCAATGGGTAGTTCGGGCATCTGGAATTTTCTTATGATGACGCTGTCTGATTCTGTGCAATTGCGCTCTTTCTATACTGCAAAGGGCTCTGTCCTGTAATCTTTGAAAATCTTGTGGAAAAGTTGGATTCATCATTGAAGCCAACTTTTGTTGCTATCTGGCTTACGGGAAGGTCTGTAAGATCCAGAAGCTCCCTTGCCTGTGTGATGCGGTAGTTGGTCAGGAAGTTATAGGGAGTTGTACCCATATACTGTCTGAATAGCTGCAGGAAGTAGGACTTACTCATATGAGCCTTTTTTAACA
>NZ_JAILQF010000411.1 GCF_024699075.1 Butyrivibrio sp. | reverse complement strand
GATGCTGTATTCGCTCTTACTAAGGCAGAGGATATTTGGCGAGGCATGGAAAAATGCCTTTATGATAACGGCAAGACCCTTCATTTCTCAAAGCATGGAGAGTTGCCTTGTATAAGAGCAAAACAGATAAATCGTGGTATTCCAATGTCTGTTAAGGATAACAAGATACAGTTCAAATTTGGTAAAATTATATTTGGGATACAGGTAAATGACAGATTCCAACAGGATGAAATGAATGCGGTTTTATCCTATCTTACAGAGCCTGAGATTATAGATAGGAAAGCTGTCAATGCATTTATCGAGGATGCATATTGCATAGATACATACAGACCCTGCTATGCCACGCTCGTTCCTAAACTGATAAGAGGTAAATACAGGCTGTATCTCCATTTGACTATAGAAGGCAAAGCAAAGCCTAAATATGACAAATACGGCAATCTTCGTCATAAATATGGCAATGGCATGATAGGTGCTGATATTGGAACTCAGACAGTTGCATATACTTCAGATATTGAAGTCGGATTAAAGAACCTTTCAGAACGTGGAAACAGTATTCAGACTTCCGAAAGAAAAGAATGCCTGCTATATCGTGCTATGGATAGATCAAGGAGGGCAACTAATCCACAGAATTATAATGATGATGGTACTATGAAGAAAGGTCGCAAGACTTGGATATATTCTAATCACTATAAAAAATTAAAAGCTAAACACACTGAATTATGTCGTATTAATGCAGTAAACAGACAGCTTGCAATAAACGAAGACGCAAATCATTTGCGAAGTCTTGGGGATACATTCGTTACAGAGCCTAAGAATGCGAGCAAACTGATGAAACGGACCAAAGAAACGACTATAAACAATAAAGGCAAGTTTAACAGAAAAAAGCGTTTTGGCAAATCCATCAAGAACAGATGTCCTTCTGGATTTCAGACTACGGTGGAAAAGAAATTCAAGGCCACGGGTGGTACATACATAGAAGTTCCGAATAATTATAGAGCATCGCAATATGACCATACTGCTGATGACTACATTAAGAAGAAATTATCCGATAGACTGTATAGACTTCGAGATGGTACAAAAGTACAAAGAGATTGGTATTCATCATTCCTGCTTTACTGTTACGACTATAGAACGCAGAGTATAGATAAAGAAAAATGTATCATAGACTTTGAGACACAATACAACAAAGAAAAAGCCCTAATCGCATGGATTAAGGCTAATAAGATTAAAATCTTAAACAGTGGAATAAAAGTGGCTTAACAACCTAATATCAGGGAGATTGACTGTACTTCCTTGCTGAAAAGTAGAAATTTACCGTTAATGTGGTCGTAGGACTGCTTGGTAATAAAAGTCCTGATTCAAACAGATTTACACTTGTAACTCCAAAGCCTGAAAATGGTGTACGATTACAAGCTACACTTGCCAATCAGAACCCCATGGGCTTGCCCGCGGGTACAGTCAGTTCTTTCAAAAATAATCCTAGTTTCATTCTTGCTCTAGCATCACGATATATTCAGGTGTACCTTCTTCTAATTGCCTTTTCCCGTTAAGCTTAAAGCCATGCGCCTCGTAAAAACGAATGGCGTCTTCGTTCTTCTCCAGGGTCCATACGAACTTAGAATCAAACTTTTCTTTTGCAAATTCTATCAACTTAGATCCGATGCCCTCTTTCCAGAAGAAGTAATCTACATATAATTCCGCGATCTCTTTTTCCTCTAGATGGATCATTCCCTTAACTATACCATCATCGTATATCCAGACTTTATCGAGGAGTTCCGGATTCTTGAATTCATCGGCGACCTTAACTACCTGCAACTCATTAAAAGAGTATTCATCGTTATGAAAGATTGATCGGTACTTTATTCTTTTTGTAAACACCAGAATCTCGGCAATCCTGGATAGGTCTTTTGGTTCTGCATTTCTTATCATGTTTCAGTATCCGCCTTAGCAATTGGTGTGTTATGCCGAAAGATAATATCTCTACAAACTGGAAGCAGTAGCTCATTTCCATTCTTGACTAAGGATTCGCATCATTATAAAATCGCTATACTCATCGTTATAATAATATGCCTCTTCCAAAATACCTTCCTGCTTGAAACCGATTTTCTTATAGAATTCCAGTGCATCTATATTCAATCCTACCACTCCGATTGAGATACGATGCATTTCATATTCATGAAATGCCATG
>NZ_JAILQF010000389.1 GCF_024699075.1 Butyrivibrio sp. | reverse complement strand
AGAACATCTGAATCAATCAAGTCACGCATGCGAATCCTGATCCTGATTTCATTGGGGTTTTCTTTGCTTGTCATATATAAAGGCCGTAATTCTGTAAACAACTTCTGTTCCATTTTCTACTCCGCCAATTCCGATTTGTTTATTAACACAATTTTACTTTCTTTGAAAACAAAAATAAAGCCCACATGTGAGGTGTGCGCCTCAGAATGTGAGCCCTATAGTTCCTTCCTTATTTAACTTTGATTGGTATCTCTGTCCCATCAATGAATCTGAATATTATTGTGTTGTCATTCTTTGCTTCAAGCTCACTCACCATCACTCCGAACAATACCTCGTCAAATTCTGCGATGGGCCCATCCAGGTTTTGAAGTTCATTAATGAAGTTATCCAAAAGGGCCTGGATGGCATCAACCTGAATGGCAAGCTCCCTCGTAATTTCTTCCTGCTTAGCTTTTAGTTTCTTTATATCACAGATGTCGGCCATACATGACTCTATGTTATATATGATCTCTTCTTTTTCAGTGATTAAAAGATTCATGGCTTTAAGAGAGAATTCTTTCAGTTCTTCTTCGGAATAACTTGGGGTACTGCACTTAGACCCATAAAAGCTTCCACAGTCTCCGCATTTTATCTTTGATCCAAAAACTTTTCTTCCCGAGTATCTTGTCGGCAGTAATGCGCGATTTTTCATCTCAACTTGTACCATATCGAAAACTTCCGGACTGATAATGGCTTCATGATCGTCTTCTATATAGTATTGGGGCACCTCACCATTATTCACTTTCAGTTTTTTCGTCAAGTAATCTGAAGTGTATCTTTTCTGCAGAAGGGCATCCCCTTTATACTTTTCATTTGAAAGAATATTTTTTACAATACCTCTATAATTATTACATAGATGTAACTGGAAGATGTACGAAAAAACTACTTGAAGTTGCTGGCGATACTAAATAGATAAGCTATATTTTAAAGGGCAAGGAGATTTATCCCCTTGCCCTTTTTTTACTTCTTCATCAAATACCGCAAAGAGCAATAGATAGTGTCAAATGTTTCTTATATCCATTAAATGCCTCCTTGATCGCATCAAAAAAGCACCTCCGAAGAGATGCTTTAATATCATATATTCTTTGTATATCTACATTTAGGGTAATTACTACAACCATAGAAACTGCCGTACTTACCATTTCTTTTCACAAGATTCCCACCACATTTTGGACAGATTCCTGCTTTTATAGAACGTTTCTCTGCTCGAGTTTTTTCTTGAATCCCACTAATATGAGCTTCTCTAGCTTCCTTTGAATCAACATTAGCTATAGTAAATATCCTGACTAATGCATCCATTTGTTCTTTACTTAAATACTCAGTCGAAGAGTTTTCTCTTATTGTATTGTTGAGATTTCCCCATTTAACAACAAGTGCTCTATTTACATCAACCTTTAATGTCGCATCTCCTGGAAATGTTACAATCGGTATGATCGGAACTCCAAATATATCATACTCATGAAGTAATGATTCTATAGCTTTTACATGCCCATAGTTTTGATGTATTGGATTCATAAACCTATTTTTGTGGCCATAAACAGATTGAGTCCATTCTCTTCCATTTTCAGAACCTAAAATCCATCCTTTATAATTCTTTACTTCAATAACAAAAATCCCATAACGAGATACAATTATATGATCTATCTGTGTTGTTCCAAGTCCTGCTCGAATCATCACATTATGAAGTATCTTGTATTCTTCTTTATCAAGACCATGAAGCAGAGTTGATATAGATGCTTCTCCTAAAAAACCTTTAATCAAAGGCAACCATGTGTTCTTGGTTAGTTTTAAGGCAATATAAATTCCTATAACTATCCATATCCAGTCATATTGACCCATACCATAATCCTCCCATAGTTCATTACTTTATCAGTATAACTTAGGAGATCATATAATTCATCAAAGAATCAAGATCTCCTGTCCCGACAGAATCATTCACAGCCCCCTTCACTATCTAAAAAAAGAGATGTGGCTCATTAAACCACATCTCTTTCGTTCCTGCGTTTTCTTATTTTACAATGCAATTTTCTCTGAATTTGTCTTGATCATCCCCACAACGTCCAGAATATTTCTTGCCGTACTCATATTATCTTTGAACAGGGTCGTAATACTTCCGACTGATTTAAACGGCTCTTTCATGAATACACTATTATCCTCGATATTTCCATTTGCAACGATGTAGTCTACAATCAATTTCACGAATCGAATCTGATTGATATTCAGCTTTTCATCTGTCAAAAATTGGCTAAAGGCTTCATTTACT
>NZ_JAILQF010000341.1 GCF_024699075.1 Butyrivibrio sp. | reverse complement strand
AATATAGGTGCCATATTCAGAAGCGCTGCGGCTTTTAATGTAGAAGCAATTCTTCTTACAAAAGGGTGTTGTGATCCGCTTTCAAGAAGGGCGATAAGAGTCAGTATGGGTAACGTATTTCAAATACCCTGGACTTATCTGGACACCTGCAAAGAAGAATATGATGATGGGAGACAAAGGTGCGCCGGCCTTCTTTTGCAAAATTTTGATATGCTTCATGCAAAAGGATTTAAAACTGCTGCGATGGCGCTTAAAACTGATTCCATAAGACTTGATGATGACAGGCTTAAAAAAGAAGATAAGCTTGCAATAATCATGGGAAATGAAGGAGACGGCCTTTCTGACCTTGCAATATCCATGTCTGATTACAAGGTTATAATTCCTATGGCGCATGACGTTGATTCTTTAAATGTTGCAGCTGCAAGCGCGGTCGCATTCTGGGAACTTGCAAGAAGATAAAAAAACATATATCCTTTATTAGAAAATCTTAACATGATGATTCAGATTAAATAATTATGTATTTGGAAATCCGAACAGATAGAGTTTAACCAAATTACAATTATCCTATTTAATTAGAACTATCATGTTAAAATTACAATACTTAATTAGATTATCATATAAAGTCAGAATTAACACATTTAGTCATATTTCATCAGATATATGGATGTACCACTATGAACAAAGAAAATTATGCAAAAGAACTTGAAAAGTATATAGAACAAAAGCAGAAAGAAGGCATATATCCAAAGCTTTTACTGCATGCCTGCTGCGCTCCATGTTCTTCATATTGTCTGGAATACTTAAGGGAATATTTTGACATCACACTTTTTTACTATAATCCCAATATTACTTCAGAATCTGAATATCATAAAAGAGTTGAAGAAGCTAAAAGACTGATAGAAGCCTATAACAGGCAGATTGATGATAAGAATTTTGAAGGCATGAATTCTGATGATAAGGCAAGGAAGATAAACTTTCTTGAAGGAGATTATAATCCGTCATCCTGGATTGAAGCTGTAAGGGGGCTTGAAGATTGCCCTGAAGGCGGTGACAGATGCGTAAAGTGCTTTGAGCTCAGACTTGATGAGACTGCACGTATTGCTAAGGAGATGGGATTTGACGGCTTTACTACAACGCTTACCATAAGCCCTTTAAAGAATGCTGATAATCTCAACAAGGCGGGAAAAGAAGCTGCGGATAAATTCGGAACTATTTTCCTTCCATCTGATTTTAAGAAAAAGAATGGATATAAGCGTTCAATTGAACTTTCAAAAATGTTTGGTTTATACAGACAGGATTACTGTGGCTGTTCATATTCCAAAGCTCAAAGAGAGCGGGAAAAAGCGGCTACAAGGGAGATTTCGTAAGACGAATTTCTTATTTGACTAAGTGTTGTTTCTTTATTATTATACATTAATAGATTTTTGACTTTATTATAGCTTTATTGAAAGGATACTATTTTGGAAAAGATATTAGATCTCATAAGTAAAGAAGTTTCCGATGCCTTTGAGGCAGCAGGATATGACAGAAGCCTTGGCAGATGCGGTGTTTCAAACCGTCCTGACCTTTGCGAATATCAGTGTAATGGTGCCATGGCAGGTGCGAAGCAGTATCACAAGGCTCCATTTATGATCGCCGATGAAGTTGCAGAAAAGCTTTCAGGAAATGAAATGTTTGAAAAGGCTGAATCTGTAAAGCCAGGATTTCTTAATCTTACAGTAAGCCGCGAATTTGTTCGTTCATATATAGTAAAGATGCTCCATGAGAAGAGATTTGGTGTTAGTCTTCCGGGTCATGAGCCTACAATAGTTCTTGATTACGGCGGACCTAACGTAGCTAAGCCTCTTCATGTAGGACATCTTAGAAGTGCTGTTATCGGTGAGTCTTTAAAGAGAATACTAAGATATACAGGAAATAAGGTTGTAGGTGATGTTCATCTTGGAGACTGGGGTCTTCAGATGGGTCTCATTATTACAGAGCTCAAGCTTCAGAAACCTGATCTTCCTTATTTTGATGAGTCATTTACAGGAAGCTATCCTAAGGAGCCTCCGTTTACACTTTCAGAGCTTGAGACAATCTATCCTCTTGCATCCGGTAAATCCAAAGAAGATGAAGAGTACAAGGCTGCTGCACTTGAAGCAACCAAGAAGCTTCAGGACGGAGACAGAGGATACCGCGCTTTATGGCACCACATCCTTAACGTATCAGTTTCTGACCTTAAGAAGAACTACAAGAACCTTAATGTTGATTTTGATCTCTGGTGGGGCGAGTCCACAGTTCATGACATAATCCCCGGAATGGTTGATTATTTCAAGGATAACGGATATGCTCACGAAAGCCAGGGCGCACTTGTTATAGATGTTACAAGAGAAGATGATTCCAAGGAGCTTCCTCCTTGTATCGTACTTAAGAGTGACGGTGCTGCACTTTATGCTACAACAGACCTTGCTACTATTAAAAAGCGTATGGATGAGTATCATCCGGATGCTATCTACTATGTAGCTGATAAGCGTCAGACACTTCACTTCACACAGGTATTTAGAAGTGCTCACAAGTCCAAGCTTGTTATGCCTGAGACAGACCTTCAGTTCGTAGGCTTTGGTACTATGAACGGAAGCGATGGTAAGCCATTTAAGACAAGACAGGGCGGTGTAATGCGTCTTGAAAGCCTTATATCTGAGATTGATGAGAAGATGTACAGTCGTATCAAAGAGGGTAATGAAGCTATAGATGATGAAGAAGCTAAAAAGACAGCTCATCAGGTAGCTCTTGCTGCGCTTAAGTACGGAGATCTCTCTAATCAGCCATCAAAGGACTATATCTTTGATATAGACAAGTTTACTTCATTTGAAGGAGATACAGGTCCATACCTTCTTTATACTATTGTTCGTATCAAGTCTATCCTTGCAAAGTACGAAGAGCAGTCAGGCAAGAAGGCTAAGGATGCCCGCCTTGCTGTATCAGGA
>NZ_JAILQF010000308.1 GCF_024699075.1 Butyrivibrio sp. | reverse complement strand
ACAAGCGTCGTTCATCAGTACGGACTTGAAGGCGCTCTCAGCGAGGAGTATGGGGTTACACAGTGGAATTTTGACTTTAAAGGCTACAAACTGGCAGGAGACTGGCAGGCTGCCCTTGGTATAACAACAAGAGTCCATCATCTTGCTTGGGCAACTATGGAGGGAGAAGCGAAAAGAGATTATCCCGCAGCAATTGGTTGGCAATCGCCCTGGTATAAAGAGTTTTCCTATATTGAGGATTACTTTGGCAGAGTTAACTATATGTTAACCAAAGGTAAACCGGTTACCCAAATTGGTGTAATACATCCAATTGAAAGCTTTTGGAGACTGCTGGGACCTTCTGAAACTCACTTTTCAGAGCAACAATCAATGAAAAGAGAATTTGAGGAGCTTTGTGAAAGGCTTATTACCGGAGGATTTGACTTTGATTATATTTCTGAATCGCTGGCTAATGAAGATGCTTTAGATAAAGGAAATGGCCTTTTTAACATGGGACAAATGGAGTATTCTACAATTATTGTGCCATCAAATATGACTTTAAGAAAGAATACGATAAAGCTTCTAAGAAACTTTGCGATGACAGGGGGAAGACTTATCGTGATAAAGTCCAATGATGATTTAAATGACATAGCGCAAAGGGTTGCTTCTATAGATGAACTCATAGAGATAACAGATGATTTAAGAACCGTAGACCTATTTGATAATAAAGGCAGAAGAACAGATAAATATCTTTTTAACATGAGAGAAGTAGGCAATGAAAAAGTATTCTTTATGGCGCAGGCATTTTCTGGCTTGAAGGCCAGAAACCATGGAATATGGGAAAGAAGACCTGTAAATGAATCAGATAAAATATGGATTACTTTTAAAGGAAATTACAGTATTACCCGTTATGACGCCATTACAGGAGATATTAAAATGGTTGAAGCCACTGTGAAGGATGGCAGGACCAAGGTTTTAATTGAAATGTATAGCCAGGATTCATGCCTATTAGTATTAAAAGAGATCACTGAAAGAAAGAATTTAAGTAAAAAAGAATATGATAATAATGACGCTGAAACACTGAAACAACGACTCTCTTCAGGAACTCGTATTTCTCGCCCTTCCGGATATAAAAACCTTGAATCAAACGTTTATCTTATTGATACATTTACGTATGAATTAAAGAATGTAAAGACGCAAGAGATTATCGTAGATACTTGTGATGAGGAAAAAGAGATTCTTCAAATTGATAATTTGTTAAGGGAAAAAACAGGTTTACCCGGACGATATGAAGATGTATGTCAGCCTTACGCGCGAATGCCTTCAAGCCGGGATTATACTTTGGCTTTAAGGACAAAGATAAATAGCAGTATCAATTACGCTGGAGCAAAACTTGCACTTGAGGATAGCAAATATTGTAAGATTTTCTTAAATGGTGAGGAAATAAATCTCAAAAAGGATGCGGGGTACTATGTTGACAAAGCAATAAAATGTTTTATTCTGCCGGAAATAAGGGCAGGCGAGAATATCCTTGAAATTCAAATGCTCTTTGGAGAAGACTCAAATCTTGAGCGCATGTACTTGTTGGGAGAGTTTGGGGTAGAACTTTGCGGGAATAGCAAAAAAATCGTGTCTAAGCCGAAAATGCTTTTTTGGGGTGACTATACCCGACAGGGATTTCCATTTTATACAGGTAACATGGAATATTATGTTGATGTTCCGCTTGCAGAACAACAATCTGACGATTCAAAGAAAGGAGAAAGGATTCTTCACATTCCTTATTTTGCAGGAGCAGCAGTAAAAGTATGTACCCAAAAAGAAAAGGCTCAGATAGTTGCTTTTGCTCCACAAAATGCATTGTTGCATGGCGAAGAGGCATGCAGAGTAAAGCTGATTCTCCTGGGAAATCGTTATAACGGATTTGGACAGCTTCATCTTATCGGTGATGATATGCTCTGGCTTGGACCGGATTCATTTAGAAGCTGTGGGGATTCATTTACAAGCACCTACAATGTAATTTCAATGGGAATAATGAGTGAGCCTGTAATATTGGAAGTTGGGCATGCGATTAGTAATCCATGATTTTCCATGATTTTTTGAATTGAGTTTTTAGTATAGTACTCCTGACTATATATATGAGTTAACTCAAAAGTATGGCAAAGGTTTTGATAAACGCTCTCTTTATAGATATGTACAGTTCTATCAGAGTTATTCCGAGATTGTGGGGATAATGCCCCCACAATCTGATGATATTAAGAAATAAGGGACTTAAGATTAACGACAGTGGTAATGTTATCTCGTTTCTCAATCATGTAAACTATTATAGGTTTTCGGGATATTTTCTTCCGTTTATTTCAAAAACAGACAAAAAATTTCATGAAGAATATTTTTTAGCCTTAAACAAATCTTAAACATTTAGCCACTTGGAACTTAATGATTGAAACTCTACAATGGACGATGTGGTGAGCACAAATGAGTTTTGACCCCAACTGATCTGTTTATGATATATATCAATTAAAGGGGAAGGAGGCTATAGCACCTGTAATTTGCAAGGAGCTTTAGATCAAAAAGATTATGAATAAACTTCTCATTTGTGACGATATACCCATCATACTTCAAAAAGACAATAGAGATTGGAGACACAATTATGAAGAAAAAATTAGTGGCAGTTTTATTATCAGCAGTAGTATGTTTTTCTATCGTTGGATGCTCAAAGACATGTAGTGATACAAATAGCGACGCCGAAAATGCTGAAGTTGTATCAGATGATCAGATTGAAGATGAGACTGGTGACAATGCAAGCGCCCCTGTAACATATGAATCTACAGACGAAAGGGCAGATACAACCCTGTCAAATGGAACTATTGAGATCTCATTATATGACGATACAGATGAAGTATTAGCCAAGCTTGGTGAGACAGATAAAGAGGATGAATTTGGCAACCTCGTATATGATGATTTTACTATCCAGCTTTCTGGAGAAGGTGACAACAAGGAACTCTCCGGTATATTCACATACAGCGAGAATGTAAAGACCAGCAAGGGGATCTCTGTAGGTGATTCTTATGATGATGTAAAAGCAGCCTACGGCACACCTTCTTTCGAGTCAGACGATGCAGGTTATACAACAGCCAACTATATAATCTCAGGATTCACACTTGGATTTACAATCGAGAATGATGTTGTGACATCTATCTCTTTCACAGCTGGAATGGGCTGAGACTGAATATTACAGCGGTCCAGTAGATTGGGCTGATAATAATATAGAGACTAAAATCAGGACGAAATGTAAAATAATGGAACCTTGTGGTTAACAGCCATGAGGTTCTATTTTTTGATGTTTCGAATTGTAGCTGTAGGCATTTTGTTTTTCCATAGACCTCCTTGAAGAAATATTAAGTTTAATGGATTATGTGGATTAAAGCCGGACATCGGCTTGATGTAAGAGAATACTTTCAATATCATTTTTATAGAAAAGAAAGATATTATCAATAAAATATAGTAATATATATACGACAAGAATATCAGTAGCATAAACATCCGGGAGGTGATAGCTTTGTTCGAAGATAAAACTCTTTATGTTAAGCAGTTAAAACCATATCTATACCTTTTTGATGAAAACCATGAGTGCACAGGTTATCTTGTAATTGGGGATAAGAAGGCTGCTCTCATAGACACCATGATGGGTTATCACAATTACAAGGATGAGATCAAAAAGATCACAGATAAGCCTGTTATGGTCATAAATACTCACGGCCACCCGGATCATATCTATGGTAATGTATTCTTTGACGAAGCATATATAAGCCCAGGCGATCTTGATCTGGCAATTGATACCAGCAAAGATCCTGAATTTGTAGAAGTGTGCGAGGAAGAAGGCTTTTCAATGCCGCCTTTTAAAGAGATAAAGGGCGGAGATGTTGTAGATCTTGGAGGCAAGACTCTTGAAATTTATGATATCCCAGGCCACACCCCGGGCGGAATCCTTCTTTTGCTCAAAGAAGACAGGATCCTCTTTACAGGAGATGCTATCAATCACCATCTTTGGCTTCAGCTTCCTCATACTGTGCCGTATGAGCAGTGTATTGAAGGCATTGATAAAGTTCTTTTTCTGGAAAAAGAAGCAGATGTAATCTTGCATGGACATGCCAGAGACTACGATGATATCTCACTTATGCGCTGTGTAAGAGATGCTATTCAGGAAATATTAGATGGCAAGAATGATGCGGATACAGACTATACCTGGTTTATGGGCGTTTGTAAGCAGCACCCCTTTAAGGTCGAATCGGGCAAGCACTATCAGCAGGATGATCACGTAATTGTTTATGACCAGTCAAAACTTAGTTGAATACATTTTTTATTCCGTCCTTGTATGAAATTCATATAAGGGCAATATCTGCGTGGCGACATTAAATATAGATAATTCGATTTGTTTTAGATGATTATATGATACATGAAATGACACGATAAAATACGACTGGGAGTGACGCGGCATTATATGGAATATTTCTGGAAACAGCAGGAGGACATTCCAGCTGGGATGGGGTATCCGCTTTTTGGAGAAATTCATATTTTCAGTTCTGTAATTACTATACTTATAGTATTAATACTGATCAATCATCTTTTGAAAGTTGGCAGTAGGAAGAGGATGTTTATAATAAAGCTTATTCCTGTTGTCATGCTTTTAATGGAATTGTTTAAAGATGCATTTTTGATAAGTGTTCACAGATTTTCTGTAGCCTACTTACCGCTCCATGTCTGTAGTATAGGGATATTCGTATTTTTGCTTAGAGAATATCTGCCATGGAAATGGGCTAAAGATTTCTTTGGGGAACTGGCTTATGTGCTTATCATGCCAGGATCTATAGCGGCACTTCTTTTTCCTGACTGGACTATCTATTATCCTGTTCTTAACTTCATGAATCTATATAGCTTTGCATGGCACGGGGCTTTGATCCTGTACCCGCTTTTATTACGAAGATCGGGTCTTGTTAAGCCGTCAATTAAGCATATCTACCAGCCTATACTTTTTCTGTTGGTAACAACACCTTTGATATATGCTTTTGATAAGCATTTTAATTGCAATTTCTTCTTTGTGAACTGGCCTGTGCCGGGGAGCCCGTTAGCTTATTTTGCATCATTACTGGGTAATCCCGGGTATCTTATTGGATATGCAGGGCTTGTACTGATAATACTTATTATTGTTTATGGAATAGATTTAATAAGAAATATTAACTTCTAAAAATATATGAATGGAGATTTGAAATGCCTAACTTGATGATGCGATTTCCAGGCGGCCTTCCGAAGGCACTTACTTTAAGCTACGACGACGGCGTAGAACAGGATGAAAGACTTGTTGAGATCACAAACAAATATGGAATTAAGGGCACTTTTAACTTAAACAGCGGTGCTTTTGCTGCTGAAGGTACAACCTATGAGCCCGGTACTATTCACAGAAGAATGTCCCTTAGTAAGGTTAAGGAAGTATATGCAAGGAGCAACTGGGAGATTGCTGCCCATGCATATACTCATGCATCACTTGTTGGACTTCCTGCTAATATCGCAACAGAAGAGATTTCAAGAGACAGGAAGGAGCTTGAGGAAGTATTCGGAACCTTCGTCAGAGGCTTTGCTTATCCATATGGAGCATTTGATGATAACAGTGTACAGATACTTAAGAACTGCGGCATATGTTATGCAAGAACTGTGCATTCAACTCATGACTTCCACCTTCCAAACGATTGGCTTAGACTTTCTGCAACATGCCATCATGCAGATCCACAGCTAATGGACCTTGCTAAGCGCTTTGTAGAGACTAAAAACTTTTGGGATTCCATGTTTTTCTATCTTTGGGGTCATAGTTATGAGTTTGAAGAGTGCGATAACTGGGATGTGATCGAGAAGTTCTGCGAATATGTTTCAGGCAGAGATGATATCTGGTATGCTACCAATATTGAAGTCTATGACTACTGCAAAGCTTTTTCAGATCTTATTTTTGATACAAATATGACTATGTGCAAGAATCCTTCAGCTGTTGATGTATGGTTTACATATGGAGATAAGGATGTTCACGTACGTGCAGGTGAGATGGTAGTACTTTAAGATTAACTTATACAAACATCTCACTTGGATAGACAGGCATCTCCATATTGAGCTACATTTTATTGTACAGAAAATTATTAAGGCAGGGCCGTCTTACATCTTATTAGGCATATAAGATTGTTTTTCCTAAAGTCGGACACTCTAAAAGAGTAAGCAACATTTAGGAAAGGAGAATACGAAAATGTTTAATAAGCAAAAAAGCTCATATGTAGCAACTAAGAAGCACACAAGCATGCGTGTATTGGTAGTGATCCTTGCAATTGTCATTGCTGTGATAGGGGTAAAGAATATTGCCTCTTTTATAAGTAAAAACAAGCAGATGGAAGATATTGCAAAAAGGACAGAGACAATGTCATCTGACAGTGTCCCACAGGCTCTTTATGATTACTATGCTTCTTTACAGTCTGAAAAATCAGATATTGAGGGGTGGAGTAAATTTGATAAGCTTCAGGCGGGGCTTGGTACAGAAGATGATTCTGATTATGACGGCGACGGGCTTTCAGATTCAAAGGAAATCGAAATTGGCTCAGATCCCAAGAAGATTTCAACCGCAGATGATATGTACACAGACCTTTACAAATATGAAAATGGTCTTGATGTAACAAAAGCACTAGAGACATCAGAAGAAGCTGTTTTTGAAGGAAATATCACAGAAAATGTAACTCTTCTTACTGAGAATCAGAATAATCTCGGAGTTAAGATCTACGGATATGAAACACCTGATACATTCACAATGGATCAGGACTGGTACGATGAGTACGGAATATATGTTATGTACTCGATAGGCGGAAATTACACTGGAAGAGCTGAATTTGACCTGTCATCTTATACTGATGATGTAACAGATGTTGAAATAATAAAATACACAACAACATCAAATTATGTCGTGTTAGATAAAGAAGACTATAACATTGAAAAAAGAGGAAGTGTGATAACACTTGACCTTTTTTCAAATGAGTCGCAAACAACCCACCTTGCATTTGTAGTAGAAGGCAAGGAAGTTGCTTATTCGTCCGCAGGAGCTACAAAATATCCAGCCACCGTTGAAGAAGGAGGTCTTGTAGATGATTTTAAGGCCTTTCTAGGTACTTCCAGTGAAAAAGAATCACATGCAGGAGAATATACTATTTATTCACTTACCGCTTTTATGCCTTCATCTGTAAAAATATATTATGTATCAACAGGTGATGGACTACAGGATCAGGCGATGATAAGTAAGGCACTTTCAGAAATCCGATTTATAAATGAGGACTACCGTGAGAAGATCGGATTAAGTAACGTCTATGCCTGTACAGAGGATGAGTATGTGGAAATTACAAATTCCCTGCCTAGAAAGATCATGAGAGGAATCTTCACGGTAAAAGACGTAAACAACATTGACAATATAGACAAGGGAAGAGGAATATTCCCTGTTGTTATCGGTGGTGAAAACGTTGGAAAAACAAGCACAGATGACAATGGAGTAACTACTACATACAATAAAAATGGTAAAAAACAAGTAGTCACAGGATTTACAGAAGACGACCTATTCGCATTTCCAAACTTTGGCTCCTATATTTCTAAAGGCGGTAACTGCGCTGGAATAGTTTATTACGAACAGCAGCTCTATGCGAATGGAGAAATGCCTAAATCTGGAAGCGAGGGTGATATATCTTTTAACGCATCTCATCCAGAAAATTCTACTCTATTTGATTCCGGTCTTTCTGATTACCTTACACCTTCATGGAGTAAAGATTCTGTGGGTAAATACGGATACATTGAAGAAGGTGCGCTTCCTGATTATCAGAATGCGTTTGTTAAAATGATCGGTGCATATTGGAAATATGAAAATCTCATGGATGACAATAATGCATCACTTATCTGTAAAGGCTCCGAGTCGTTCGATCACGATTCTGTTTACAGGATTAAGGCCTCAATAGACAATGGCGAAGTTCTTATCGTTAACATGTCCGCGCCAGAGCTTATATACGACTATGATAAGAATGATGCGGATAACAAAGCGGCGCTTAATCCATCAGTTAAGACAGATGCAAACGGTAATGCTATTATGTACGGACATGCAGTTCTTGTATATGGCTACGATGAAGTTGAGGAAAAGCTTGATGATGGAACAATTGAGAAATATACAAAGCTTTATGTGTATGATCCAAATTATACCGCAGATGACCGTACTATGTTATTTGGCGATGGTTCAACCCTTGGTGATAGAGCTGTTATAAAACTGTCATACAATGATGACGGCTCATTTGAAGTGTACTATGCTCCCTTTGTTCAATATGAAAATTGCCGCGGCGATTTTCATTCAGGAATCATTTCAAGTTTGCTTCCCGATGGAGCTTGGTGGGGATTTGCTGTTTATAACAAAGACGGAGAAAACCTCGTAAGTAAATAAACATTTTAACAGCCTGCCAGTTTTATCTGGCAGGCTGTTGTGTTAGAAGTTAGAATTTGTAAAGCTTGTTACAGCACTTGCTAATCTTGTGAGCGTTGTAATTAAGCTTATAAGCGAATTTAAACATAATAAAAGCAGCTACCCTGACCAAGGTTAAGGCTGCTTTTATTAGTCACTAAAAACTAAGGCCGACCATCTCTGGTAGCTCTTTTTATATTTTAAGTATATCATGGCATCTACCTTTGCCAATTTATCATCCTGTATCAAGACTATCTTAACAAGTTGGAAGAGATTAAAGAGTACACTCTTGCAAAAAATGCGAAAAGAGCAGAGCTTCTGACATTCAAAGAAGAGCTGGGAAGAGCTGTAGAAATGCCGCGTGAAATCAAGGAAGCTGTTGACGAAGGCACGAAGGCAATAAAGGACAATGTTGAGAAACAGGTATCAAACGGTATCGGGTTCTTCAAAAACATAAAAAATAAGGTTACTGCCTTATATGAGCATCAGAAGCTTAAAGCATCTCTTTCAAAAGAGTCGAATAGATTGTTGTTTGAACAGGCTTTTTGTGAGGTAAACAGAACATATCTGGCACAGCAGTATGCCGTGAATAAAATGGCGAGAGATAATCTTAATAAGGTTGTTAATAAACTGTCTCGTTTCCACGAAAGAAAAGCAGCAACGCTTGTTGCGATCAGAAATGTAGGAAGGGCTATCACAGGAAAAGATCAGCTTAACATAAGCGAAGAAGCAGCAAAATCAACTGGGGTGATTACCAAGTTCTTTAAGAGAGCCGCCGCTGAATATCAGGCTGAAATGGAGATATATGCAACAGCTTATGATGCAGCAAATAGAAATATGAATCGCATTGTTGAAGAAATGGAGCAGCATGTAAGTGCCAGAAAAGCAGCGGGAATGGATAAGAATACCTTAATTGACGGCCTTACATTAAGGGATAATGCATCAAAGCATATGACTTTTGAACAAAGACTAAAAAGCGCAAAAGAAAGAAGCGCAAAACACAATGAAAGACGTGCTAACGACATAAGCAGGGAAAAAGGCAATAATGTTCGT
>NZ_JAILQF010000287.1 GCF_024699075.1 Butyrivibrio sp. | reverse complement strand
CCGATGAAGTTTGATTTGCATGATGAATGGGGATATGAGATATCCGAGTCATATAAAAAGATCTTTGGAACAAAGTGCCAAAGATGTGGAATGAAGCCAATATGTAACGGATGCAGTAATTGCGGAAAGTGCGGATAAACTAATCAGCATTAATATGAATGCTATAGCAGGGGCGTATAGACCATATGGTTTATGCGTCTTTTTCGTTTGCCTAAAAGTACAACGTCATTGTACTTTTCTCCCCATAAGTCCAATCTTTGGCAAACGATTAAAAAAGCGTGACAACCTATAATAAGCCTTGTCAACGAGATACAGAAGCAAACCGGTTATGCTTCAGAAATTCTATAGGAGGTACACATGGAATCTGAGGCAATTAGCATTGACGAATACTTAGACAGTGATGTAGGGCAGAGATTTGATTTTCTATATGAAAATTACGCAGTCTTAAAAGCCATCATCAAAGATTACAGAGAAGACATCATCACTGATGTGATTGAGATGAAGTCCTACAACAGAAGAGCAGATGTAGAGGAAACAGCATTATACGCAAAGAAGTTTGTTCGTTATGACGAGGGTGCAAAGAAGTACAGTATGGGGCTTTCAAAGTTCCAGACTTTAGCAAGTGAAGCCAAGGCAACTTATAAAGTAGACAAGCTTATATATGCGAATGATCTGACAGAGCTCCGCGAAAAGGAGCAAAAGCTTCAGAGAGATCAGCTAGATGGTTTAGATCTGTATGCACAGGGTAAGGCAATGTTTTATACTCATATTAGTAAGAAAGGACTCAAATTATCTACGAAATTAAATATGGTGTTATCTGATTGGCTTGGGATGGTTAAGATTATTCATCTGAGTTTGTAACTGCCAGACGTAGACAATATAAAAGGTATTCCAATTTAATATTTTAGAATCAAAATAAAGACCAGTATCATGAAAATGATATTGGTCTTTTATTATGCAAACTGTTATTTATAGCTGATGCTTGGCGGCACCAATAATGGTAGAAACAACAAATAAGAGCAGAAATCATTATGGAAAATATAAATATGAAAATGTAAAATATAGTTGACATTTTTCATATTAGAACATATATTAAAATCATAAAAGCAAATGATCATTGTTTTATAAAAGGTTACATTTAGGAGAATGTAATCGAACTGCTACGCATAATAAATGGTAATCATCAAAGGGATATCTTAGGAGGTATAAGGTTATGATGGAAAGATTTTTGTATTTGGCGGTTTACTTAGTGATTTTTGGTATTATTATTTTTCTCAAAAAGAAATTAAAATCATCAGAACACTATGATGAAATGCAGCTTCAGATAAGAGCAGATGCATATAAATATGCTTATGGAACAACAGTTGTACTGCTTTCTGGACTTATACTGATGGTTGTGATCGATTCGGCAGCTGTTCCCTCTTACATATTGAGCGGGGTACTCCTTATTATATTGCTCGCAGGAGTTTTAGTATTTGGAGTATACTGCATCAGACATGATTCGTTTTTCTTTATAGGTCAGGATTGGAAACGCTATTTTACTTTATGTATTGTAGTTGATGCGATTAACCTGTTTACCCTTGTTCGAAATGCTATCAAGCTATTTACTCAAAATAATGAAACGTTGATGTTACAGGGTCTTATCGCAAATATCATTGTCGAGGCAGGTATTGTTACATTCTTCACTGTAATATGTGTAATGATCCTGAGTAAGATGATCTCAAATAAAAAAGATGCAGAGGTGTGATCATGAAAAACTTAAAATTAAAATCTGCCAGAGCTGCAAAGGATTTGTCACAGGATGATCTTGCCAAATTATGTAATGTTTCAAGACAGACGATAAGTGCTATAGAAAAGGGTGACTATAATCCTACTATTAAGCTTTGCATTACAATTTGTAAAGCATTGGATAAAACTTTGGATGAGTTATTTTGGGATGAATAGTATTACCTATATGACAATAAGATTCCCACTTGTTAGACTGTGTACAATCAATTAGAATAATATATTAATGAAAAACACAGTATAGTACGTTTTCTTGAATGAAGCATTCAGGAATATGTAGCTAAGTTATATGTGGGAGGAGTGCATGAGTTCAGCAGTTGTTATGCAGCAGATGGGAGTAATTGTCATCCTTGTTGCAATAGGTTTTTATTTATACAAGAAAAAAGTTATAGATGATAAAGTATCACAAAGATTGTCAGTTCTTGTAATGGATATATGTAATCCGGCACTTGTTATGGCATCTATTATTTCAGGAAATATCTCTGTAAGTCATGCAGAGCTTATAGAAGCAATGCTTCTTGGATTTATATTCTATGCTGCACTTATGCTTCTTGCGCCATTATTCCCACTTCTTTTAAAAGTAAATAAGGACAAGAGAAGATTCTATAATCTTATGATCGTATATACCAATGTAGGCTTTATCGGAATTCCTGTTGCCAAGGCTATTCTTCCGGAAAAGGCCATTATCTACGTTATAATCTGCAATATTTTCTACTGTTTACTCTTTTACACTCATGGAATACTGGTTATCAGTAATGGTAAAGAAAAACTAGACCTTAAAAAGGTATTAAGCCCTGGTACTGTCATGGCCATACTTAGTCTTGTTGTATGCTGGTTTAACTATACTCCCCCTGCTATTATCAGTAGCAGCCTTGTTCATATCGGGAATGCGACAGTCTTTCTGTCAATGACTCTTCTTGGTGTATCCATAGCAAGATCCGGTATTGGTAAGAGTATTAAGAATGTAAGAATATGGGCTTATATTCTTATCAGAATGATCGCACTTCCAATAATTATCTTTATTCTGTTAAGAACAATCAACCGCGATGACGTGACAATCCTCACATTCTGCCTCATGGCAGCAATGCCTATTGGTAATCTTCCTCTTATTCAGTCAGAGAAGATGGGAGAGGATACAGAGATTCTTTCAGGAGCAATTACAGTAACTACAGTCGTATCCATAATCTCAATAACTGTTTTAATGATAGGATTTACTGCAGCACTTGGCTGAAAAGTTATATTTAATTCCTAAAAACTAAATGAACATGTTCATTTAATATACTTCTTAAAACATATAGCCCATACTCTTTGTCGAGTACGGGCTATATGTTTGACTTTTAAGATTAGATAACTCTATTAACTACCAATGAAAATCTAATCATAAGAGAGAAGACTTAGCAATTTAACTTTGATTACTTAACTTTAATTACTTTACTTCGATTCTCTTTACGTCATCGTTTTTCTGCTCTATTTCCTTCTTAGGAAGAATGACTGTAAGAACACCATTTTCATAAGCAGCATTTATATCTTCAGGTTTTACTTCATCACCTACTGTAAAGCTTCTATGATAGGACATTTCTCTACGCTCTCTACGGACATATTTGCCCTTGTCGTCTTTTTCATCATTATTTTCCTTGTGAGAAGCACTTATAGTAAGTACACCGCCTTTAAGATCGATGCCGATATCTTCTTTGTTAAAGCCCGGAAGATCAGCCTTTAGTTTATAATCATGGTCTTCTTCGATAACATCAGTCTTCATGGTATCAAACTGCATCAGATCATTTCCAAAGAATCTGTCTGTTGCGTGATCCCAAATATCAAAAGGATCCATAACTTCATCAAAATCATTACTCCATAACATAGGCATTAACATAAAAAACACTTCCTTTCTATATTAGCAGTTATGAACTGTTGTAATTAATCCTGAGCTATATAAATGGCTCATATATGCATACGCTTAATATCTTAAGCGATTGCAATCTTTTTGGTTTCAGGTTCTACAGGCTGTTTCTTAGGAATAGTAACAGTGAGTACACCATTTTCATATGCTGCAGAAATGTCGTCTGCTGTAACATTCTCTACTCTGAAGGATCTTTCAAAAGAGCTCTTTACTCTTTCTCTTCTGATATATTTAGGTTCAGCTTCCTTATTATCTGCATCCTTATGACTTGCAGTAATTGTAAGGATGTCCTCCTTAAGTGAGATACCAATGTCGCTCTTATCAAATCCCGGAAGATCTGTAATAAGCTTGTATGCATTATCCTCTTCGATAACATCTGTTCTCATATTGCTGGTGGATTCAAGTCCTGTTCCCCAGAAATTATTGAACATATCATCCATAAGATCAAATGCATCGTTGTAATATCTGTTACCACAATTTTGATTTCTTCTACCTGTTCTTAACATAATAGTCATCTCCTTTTTGTTTTTAATATCTATTTACTGTTGAAATGTAACTTTCATTTCCTTGTGACTATGTTATAGCACAGATAGAACAGCAATCCAATTAAATAGAAATTATATAATTCTAAACAATTTATGTTCTATTTGTTATAGAACAGTTTATAATTAGCTTTCATCCGCACAGTTATGCTATTTACAAGCGTGATACAATTATTAGTAGCAGCTTAGAAATGGAGACTATCATGAAAATTCAAAAACAGATGTCAGAATCAATGATGCTTGCAGTAGTACTTGCCATAGCAGGCGGATTTATGGATACTTATTCTTATATATGCAGAGGCGGAGTATTTGCTAATGCTGAAACAGGCAATATAGTCCTTATGGCTATAAACCTTTCAAACAACCATATATCAAAAGCCTTGCAATACCTTATACCCATAACTGCCTTTGCGCTTGGCGTTGTAGTTTCTGAAATAATAAGACTTAAAAATAATGAACAGGGTATGTTTCATTGGAGGCAGATATCTCTTTTGATAGAAATAATTGCACTTGTTATCTCTGCATTTATGCCACAGAGCATGAATCTTATAGTCAATTCACTTATTTCTTTTACTTGTGGAACTCAGGTTGCCACATTTGCAAAGTTTAATGGATACGGCATGGCAACAACGATGTGTACAGGTAACCTCAGAAGCGGAACCCAGAGCATATGCCAGTACTTTATACATAAAGACAAAAACCAGCTTCAGAAAGCATTTTCTTATTATGGATGCATAGCCTTTTTTATCTTAGGAGCAGTTATTGGAAAATATACTTCCGATATATATAATGAAAAGGCAATATTAGTTGCATCTTCAATGCTTCTCATCGCATTTGTAATGATGTTTGTAAGTGGTAAAAAGTAATATACCCTGTATATATATAGTATGAAAAGCACATATACTGCATGAATAGAGCATATATACAGATTGAAAGGAATAAGATGAACGAATTAGAACAGTACCTAAAAATGATGATCGAGGCGGATGTAAAGAAGATAATAATAAGTAATCCTACTCACTCTGCCAATGAAAACAAGAAACTTGTAATAGAAAAGCTTAATAATAAAAAAGACACCTATCAGATATCTAAATATACCAAGACTCAGGTTTTCCACGAAAATCTTGGGCTAGATGCTATTGCCAAAAGGTGCTATGAGCTTACAGAAGGCCTTTTCAAGCAGGTTAATGGTATGTCGAATTCAGAGGAGCATATAATTCTAGTATCCAAAAAAGGTAAGGCTTCTTATAAGGTTAAAAAGAAGGCAAACGATCAGGTTGTCCTAAATCAAAAGGCTTCAAGTGGCAAGAAGAACTACATCCTTGAAGAAGGGATGAGGATTCCACCACTTGTAGATATGGGTGTATTTACTTCAGATGGAAGTGTTGTTAAGTCCAAGTATGATAAATACAAGCAGATCAACAGATTTATAGAAATTCTTGATGATGAGATATCAAATGGGAATATTACTAAGCTTAATGTAATAGATTTTGGATGTGGCAAGTCCTATCTAACCTTTGTTGTCTATTATTATCTGACCAAGATCAAAAATATTGAAGTCAACATGATAGGTCTTGATCTTAAAGAAAGTGTTATCAAAAACTGTAATGAGGCTGCCAAAAAGTATGGCTATGATAAGCTCCATTTTGAACTTGGTGATATCAACGGATATAAGACTCCATTTGATGTTGATATGGTCATAACTCTCCATGCCTGTGATACAGCAACTGATTATGCCTTATACAACGCAGTCATGTGGAATGCCAAAATGATCTTTTCAGTTCCATGCTGCCAGCATGAGCTTAATAAACAGATAAAGCCCAAGGATCTTGCAATATTATCAAGATATGGAATTATCAAAGAGAGATTTTCAGCTCTTGCAACAGATGCAATAAGAGCCAATATACTTGAATGTCAGGGATACAAGACTCAGATACTTGAGTTCGTAGATCTCGATCATACTCCCAAAAACCTTCTGATAAGAGCCATCAAAAGACCTGTTACTCCAAGAGCCAAGGTTGTATCAGCCATGAAGGAAATTGAGAGTATGATAGAAGAGTTTGGTTTTAAACCTACACTTTACGATCTTCTTTGCAATCAAAAGTGACAAAAGGCGGATTTTCGCCTTTTTCCTTTGCCGGAATATATCTCTTCCAGAAGTCATCAAAAAGACGGAATATCTCTTTGTGCTTGGCTATTATTATAAAGACAGTAATAAGTACATATACCGCTGACAATATATCTGTAAATGCCCAAAGCACATCAGCTTCAAGCCTGTATAGAACTACGCATGGGACCATGTAGTAGATCATATATACAGGCATCATTTTTTTATTGGTATTGGTATCTCCAAAAGCATAGTTCACAGATTTTTCGCACGTATAATACATACCAATGATCGTGGTCCAGGCAAAAACAGCAATTGCTATTGCTGTAAGCTTGCCACCTATATTACCGTAAGCCTTTGTAAATGCGATGGTTGTAAGAGCACCGGAAGTAGCATCACTAGTATAATAAGAACCTGTTATTATAATGGTAAATGCAGTAACGGCGCATATGATGAAGGTATCAAGGCATACTTCGCCCCATCCCCAAAGAGACTGTCTTACAGGATGGTCAGTTTTGGCAGAAGCATGGGCGATCATTCCATATCCAGTTCCCGCATCATTAGAATATATACCTCTTGCAACACCGTACTGAAGAGCATCTCTGACTGTTGCTCCGGCAAAGCCTCCTACAGCAGCAGTGGGAGAGAAGGCACTTTTAAATACAAGCGCTATAACATAAGGGATTTTATCTATATTAAGGATAATGACCCCAAGTCCCATGAGGATATATAAAACTGCCATGATAGGAACAGCTTTTGACATAACGCCCGATATTCTTTTAAGCCCTCCCCATATAGTTACAAGGCAGGTAATTCCAATGATTGAGACAGATACAAGACTGGGAATTCCGAAAGCCTCAAGCATAGAACTGGTTACAGCCTCTGTCTGAACTGAGCAGGTCCATGGTCCAAATACAAAGCAGAATACTGCGAGTATTACAGCTCCCTTTTTCCATCCAAATGCATTTTTAAGGACAAAAGATCTGTCGCAGACATACTCATTCATTGACTCTTTATAATGCTCTCTGTATCGCTGTCCTATAATGATCTCGCAAGCTTTTGTGGACATGCCAAAAAATGCTGATATCCACATCCATACGAGGGCTCCTGGACCTCCGCTTACTATAGCAGTTGCAACTCCGCTTATATTGCCGGTTCCAACTGTATTAGCAAGAGCAGTACAGGCAGCTCTAAAGCCTGAAATAGTTCCTTCTCCCTCACTGCCTGATCTTATCTTGGCAAAAGTATTCTTGAAGTTGAAGACTATTTTTCTCTGATAAGAAAATCTGAATCTTATTGTCAGAACAATACCAACAGTAAGGATCAGTACAGTCATCCATGATCCCCACATAAAATCATCAACTGAATATAAAAAGTCAGTAACCCTTTCCATTTAATATCCTCCCTATGATCAACTTACTTATGAATGGTTACAGGCTGGCCGTTTGCAAGAAATTCATCTCTTGCCTTAACTACTTTCTTAATATGATCTTCTACTGTAGTGCAGCAACCGCCAACTGCACTTGCTCCGGCTTTCATATATGAATATGCATATTCCCCAAAATCACGCATACCATCAGAAGCTTTCCAGGTCTTAGTGACAGGATCATATTCTTCTCCGCTGTTAGGATATACAGCAATTGGAAGATCTGTACCCTTTTTAAGCTCTTCTATTAAAGCTGTCACATACTCAGGCTTTACACAATTAACACCAAGCATGCGAAGATGAGGATGATCCTTAGATAGGACCTTAGCACATTCGCTCAACAGTTCTCCCTTGCAGGTATGTTTCTTATCAGCACATGAAAATGTTATTGCATAATCACATCCAAGATCTTCAGCAATTTCAGCTTCAATAAGTGCTTCTTCTAAAGATGGCTGCGTTTCTATCATCAGTATATCAGCACCTGCGCTTACTAAGATTTCCATCCTGCGGCGATGAAAATCATATAGATTACTACGACTTGTATCATAATAACCTGTATATTCAGAACCATCAGCCAGATATGCTCCAAAAGGGCCTACACTTGCAAGACAGACTGGAAAGAGTCGCCCTGACTTCTTGCCTTCTTCCTCCCACCATTCATCCCTTGCTTCAAGGAAAATAGTCACAGATCTTGCTATAAGATCTTCTGCTTCTTTTTGTGTAAACCCGTTTTTAATAAGGCCGGGAATTGATGCCTGATAAGAACAGGTTATTCCGCAGTCAGCACCTGCCTTAAAATAATTAATATGAACCTGTTTGACAAGCTCAGGATGCTCTGCAAGAATTTTAGCAGTCCACAACTCATTATTAAGATCAGCACCAAGTTTTTCCAGTGCTGTAGACATAGATCCATCAATTACCATGATCTTATTTTGATCTAAAATTTTATTTAAGGAATTATTCACGATTTATCCTCCCTTTATCAATGATTGTATTATAGCATGGTCTATTATAATGGCCTAGCCTGAAAAACAATCACCTTTAGATGAATGGAAGTTCACAGTTTATCTTTAAAAATAGTATAATTTTTATGATATAATTATTTATGATATGTAGTAAGACCAATTTAGCTTTAAAGAATTGAAATCTGATCTTCTTATTTTGTCAAAAGCATATTTTGGCATCCATATCAAAATATTAAAAATATTATTCATATATCACATGAATAATAGGAATAGGAGATGCTTATGAGTAAAAACAAGGAACAGGAAGAAGAAAAGAAAAAAGCTCGTAGAAATAGAAAAAGACTATGTATTGGAATCATTTGTTCTCTTGTTATTGGCTTTGCAATTGGCCTTAACTGGGACAAGATAGAGCCAAAGGTTAAAGAGTGTTCATCAAAAGCAGTAAGCAAAGGCAAAGAAATACTTGAAGAAAAGAAGATAGCAACTAAAGTTGACGATCTTAAAGACTATGCAGATAAGCTCCTTACCCTTTCCGGTAAATATGCAGACAAAGCTAAAGATATAGCAAAACAGATAAAGGACATGTAATACATGTCCTTTATCTGTTTTAATTTATGATATTTGGAAAGAAGTGACGAAATCATAAATTTTTAATGTAAATTACGAATACACTCATTAACTGTGTGTTTCATGATATGATAAATCATAGATTAGGTATAGTCTGCGATCGTGATCGTAGTATTAAATTCTTCTTCGCCAATAAGTCCAAGATGGTACTTGATAACCTTGGCAAGTGCATCTGTATAGATTCTTCGCCCTTTAAGATTCAAGGTCTGTCCGTCAGATTCAAGATATTCAGTATATGTATGACCATTAAGATCAAAAAGAGTACCACTTATAGCAGGCATCTTTAAAGTGTTATAGCACTGCTCAGCTGCAAGGACTGTCTTATCTGCGTATACAGCAAGAGTCTGAAGCCCCTTTGTAACTGAAAATGCATCACCTATATCAGCTCCGTTTTCATCATAGAATCTGCAATAATAAGGGCTACAAACTATATACTGGGCATTAGGTGATACTTCCTGTAATGTCTCGATACCAGTAATTATAGCTCCATAAAGACTGTGCTCATCTTTGGGATTGTTCTCATTTATTGATTCTATTCCGTTGTAATAATCATAAAAACCATATCCTATCACATAATAGTCTACAGTAGAAACATCAATCTTAGAGCAGGTAGAGCTTACCTCATCACTAACCTTATCCCCTAAAGCTGAAATCTTAATATCACCTGTAAGTACATGTGCCATAGCGGTAAAGTTAGGCTCCTCATAGTCAGACAGGTTAGTTGATGTCTGAGAACGAGGTATTGCACCTGTTGTTCCTTCTATTGCAAGATTATAGATATTGGTATAATCAAATCTGTTAGTCAGAAGTTCCGGAATCGTATTTCCTTCACTTTCTCCTGTAAGAAACTGCTCATCTCCAAGAAAAACAACATTAAGATAGCCGTCCTTAATTGGCTCATTATTACTGATTGGGTCTCTGTAAATAGTAGTAGCTGTTGTTGAAGCATTTGATGTAGTGCTTTCATCTTCAGCAGAAGAATCTGAAGTTTCATCAGCTCCTGCATCTGCAGAAGCACTTTCTGATGAATCAGCATTTGATGCTCCACTTGCATCTGAAGTATTTGTATCTGAATTACCTGTATCTGAGCTATCAGATCCCGAAACATTATCAGCAGGAGTTACAGTACCTTGTATAGACTCATCATCAACATTTGGTGAAGTGCAGGCAACAAGAGATGTTACGGATAGTGAAATAATTAATGCTTTTAATATATTTATATTTCTTTTCATATACAACCTTTCTGATTGTAGAAAACTTAAGAATGGTCCAATGTTTTCATGCAATAATGATGATAATAGTTTCAACACTTATATAATTCTACCACATTTTCACATATAAATTTAAGATTGTCCCCAAATATGCCGATATATTATTGTAAAGTTCAATATTGTAAATGTAGGAGGTATCTGCATGAAGAAAAGAAAAATAAATATTCACTCAATATATGCAAAGATCATAATGCTGATCGTTGTATGCGTATTACTGTTTTTCCTGTTAAATATTGTATATATTATACCTAAAGCAAAGAGTGCTGTTCAGAATGTAACAGAAAACAACATGCGGGACATTGCTACACTTTCTTCTGAAATTGTTGATAAGCTTGTCGAAGATTACGGCGAGGAAAATACAGACTATTCAGTTCTCAAAGAAAGTCTTGATGGAAAAGGACTAAACGGCATTGATTCAAGTTATGTATATGTTGTTGATGGTGAAGGTACCTTCTTATATCACAAGAAAGAAGATAAGATAGGAACAACTGTCTTTAATGATAATGTTGCATCTATTCTTGAAGCTATTCCTACCGGTAACTATGAAGAAAATGGTATATTCCATTATGTTGATGAAAATGGCACAACCAAGTATGGCGCTTACCAGGTAGTGTCTTCTACTAAATGGGTTACAGTTATTGTTGCCAACGAAGATGACATAATGGCAGAGATCAATTCTGTAAGAAATGCAGGTATAATCCTTTCTTCATTACTTGGAATCATACTTCTCGGATTCAGTATTATAGCTGCAGCTGGAATCACAAGACCAATAAGACGTCTTACCGGAATTATCAAGCAGGTTGGTGATCTTGACTTCTCAATGAGTACTGATCTTGATAAGCTTGAGAAAAACAAAGATGAAACCGGCATTATGGCAGTAGCAATAGGCGAAATGGAGCAGAACCTCCGCGATCTTGTAGGCAGGATAAGCAATACCTCCGACCATCTTGCCGAGCATGCAGAAACCCTTTCAGATATTACCTTTAAGATTGATTCTGCTAACGCAGATAATTCTGCAACTTCCCAGGAACTTGCAGCTTCTATGGAAGAAACATCAGCTTCTACTGACCTTATCAGTGATAATACAAGTAATATTAAAATTAAAGCTGATACCATTGCAGATTCTGCCCTTAACTCTGCTGATATGGCCAAAGAAATTAGTGAGAAAGCGGCAGGCATCCGTCAGGATACACTTGAAGCTTCTCAAAAGACTGCCAAGATTTATGAAGAGATTGATGCTCAGGGCAAAGAAGCTCTCGAGAAATCTAAAGCTGTTGAAAAAGTTAACACCCTTGCAGGTGCCATTCAGAGTATCGCAAGCCAGACCAATCTCCTTGCACTTAATGCTTCTATAGAAGCTGCCCGTGCAGGTGATGCCGGTAAAGGATTTGCAGTAGTTGCTACAGAAATAGGATCTCTTGCGACCCAGTCTTCAGAGACAGTAAAAGACATCATGGAAATAGTTGCAGAAGTACAAAATGCTGTAAATGAAATGAGTACATGTCTCCAGAGAACACTCGATTATGTAAGTACAGATGTAACAGCAGATTATGAAAAATTCCTTGATATGAGTAAACAATATCAGGATGATGCCAAGGGATTTTCTGATGCTCTTGGTGCTATATATGAGCAGATTGGAGAACTTCAGGAGTCTACAAACGAGATCAGTACCTCTATTTCTGATATATCCAAGACTGTTGGAGAGGCTGCTCAGGCTGTTACAACGGTAGCAGAGAAGACTACAGATGTAGCACAGCTGTCTGAAGGCGTTGTATCTGTAGTTGCAGAGACCAAGGAAAATTCTAACGAACTTAAGGAAATCCGTAATTCATTTACTATCTAATAAAATAATGAACTGCTTAGTAATAGAATTACCAAGGATTCCTGCATAACCTCCTAAATGAAACCTTTATTTAAGCTTTACAAAGTGAACATGTTCATTTAGATCTTATTTAAAATCCTCCAAGGCATATGCTTTGGAGGATTTTGGTTCAATTCCAGAATTACCGATACTTAAATATTTTTGATTCTCTCTATAGCTTTTACGCTATTCTCGTAGCTTCCGAATGCTGTAAGTCTGAAATAGTGCTCACCGCTTGGACCAAAACCTGAACCAGGAGTTCCTACAACGTTAGCCTTTTCCAAAAGCATATCAAAGAATTCCCAGCTGGTCATATTATTAGGTGTTCTGAGCCATACATAAGGAGAATTCTCGCCTCCGTATACGGTAAAGCCAGCTTCCTTAAGACCATTCTTGATATACTTGGCATTCTTCATATAAGTAGCAACCTGCTCCTTGATCTGAGCCTTACCTTCTTCTGAATAGCAGGCAAGTCCTGCACGCTGTACGATATATGGGGCTCCGTTATATTTAGTTCCGTGTCTTCTTGCCCAGAGGCTGTGAAGCTCAACATTTTCCTTGCCGATAGCAGTCTTTGCAACAACGATATCGTGAGGAATTATTGTAGCGCCAAGACGAAGTCCTGTGAATCCTGCATTTTTGGAAAAAGATCTAAGCTCTATAGCGCAGGTTCTTGCACCCTTGCATTCATAAATACTGTGAGGTATAGAAGGATCTGTGATATATGCTTCGTATGCAGCATCATAGATGATAATAGCGCCAACCTTATTGGCATAATCAACCCATTTCTGAAGCTCGTCTCTTGTTATAACTTCACCTGTTGGATTGTTAGGGAAGCACAGATATATAAGATCCGGAGTCTGTGAAGGGATCTGAGGTACAAATCCGTTTTCAGCTGTGCAAGGCATATATATTACATTGCTCCACATGCTTGTCTTCTCATCATAATCTCCACATCTTCCTGCCATTACATTAGAATCAACATATACAGGATATACAGGATCACATACAGCAAGTTTACATTCCTGTCCGAAAATCTCCTGAATATTGGCAGAATCAGACTTTGCACCATCTGAAATGAAGATTTCATCATCGGCTATCTCACAGCCGTTATTTCTATAATCATTTTCGGCCATAGCATGACGAAGGAAGTCATATCCAAGATCAGGCGCATATCCCTTGAAGGTATCAGCGCTTGCCATCTCATCAACGGCTTTGTGAAGCTCATCTATAACAGCCTTGCATAAAGGCTGAGTTACATCTCCGATACCAAGACGGATAATGTCTGCATCAGGATGTGATTTCTGATAAGCTGCTACTTTTTGTGCGATTCCTGAAAACAGATAGCTTCCCGGAAGTTTTAAATAGTTTTCATTGAGTGTGTACATATGGCCTCCTGTATATATTATTTTAATTCAAAATATAGTATTACTATATGTTAGTCCTATGTATTTATATATGCCTGATCACATTAAAGGTTTATTTGGCTTCATGCTTAAGAGCTGCTTCTACAAGACCGGCAAAAAGAGGATGTGGTCTGTTAGGTCTTGACTTGAGTTCCGGATGAGCCTGAGTAGCAATGAAGAAATCGCAGGAAGGATTTTCAATCATTTCAACGATTCTGTTATCAGGTGATGTTCCGCATATAGATAATCCGGCATTAGTAAATGCCTCTCTAAATGCATTATTAACTTCATATCTGTGACGATGACGCTCTGTGATATCGCAGGTACCATAAAGTCTGTTAGCAAGAGAATCTTTCTTCAAAGTACAAGGATATGAACCAAGGCGAAGAGTACCGCCAAGCTCATCATCTTCATCATGATCCGGCAAAAATGCGATAACAGGATGCTGGGTACTTGGGTTGAACTCTATTGAGTCTGCATCATGAATACCTGCAACATTTCTCGCAAATTCAACAATAGAAAGCTGCATACCAAGACACAGTCCAAGGAAAGGAATATTATTCTCTCTTGCAAACTTGATCGCACTTATCATTCCATCGATACCTCTGTCTCCAAAGCCACCCGGAACAAGGATTCCATCAACATCTGACAGTGCATCAGAAACATTTTCATCTGTAATAGTCTCTGAATCAACCCATTTAATGCAAACCTCTGTCTTATTGGATATACCGCCATGTTTAAGGGCTTCAACTACGCTGATATAAGCATCATGGAGCTGTGTATATTTACCAACAAGAGCTATATTAACTGTATGATTTAATGAATAAAGAGTATTGACCATCTCTTTCCAGTCAGTAAGATCCGGTTCAGGACAATCAAGGCCAAGGCACTTGCATGCTACATGGGCAAGACGCTCTTTTTCCATAGCAAGAGGAGCTTCGTAGAGGTACTTAAGGTCCAGATTCTTGAGTACATGATCTGAAGGGATATTACAAAAAAGTGCAATCTTGTCCTTGAGCTCATCTTCAAAGTCAACTTCTGATCTTGCTACTATAACATCTGGCTGAAGGCCCATTCCCTGCATAGTTTTAACTGCAGCCTGTGTTGGCTTGGTCTTAAGCTCCTGTGAGCATCTTAAATATGGAAGAAGTGATACCAGAATAAGCATTGAATTCTGTGGTCCTACTTCGTGCTGGAACTGACGGATAGCTTCAAGAAATGGCTGAGACTCGATATCACCAACTGTTCCGCCCACTTCGATAATGGCAATATGTGTTTCGTCATCTGTGTTGTTACGATAGAAGCGGCTCTTGATCTCGTTGGTCACATGAGGGATTACCTGAACAGTGTGACCTCCAAAGTCTCCGCGACGCTCCTTCTGAAGGATAGACCAGTAAACCTTACCACTTGTTACGTTAGAATTCTTGTCGAGACTCTCATCGATGAAACGCTCATAATGTCCAAGGTCAAGGTCTGTCTCCGTACCGTCATCGGTTACAAATACTTCGCCGTGCTGGATAGGGTTCATGGTACCTGGGTCGATGTTTAAGTATGGGTCAAATTTCTGCATTGTCACCTTATAGCCTCTGGCTTTTAAGAGTCGTCCCAGAGATGCTGCCGTTATCCCTTTTCCGAGTCCTGAAACTACGCCGCCTGTTACAAATACATATTTTGTCGCCATATAAGTCTCCTTCTTCTAAAAACAAAAAAGAACCGCCATAAAGGGTGAGAGGTATCCCCTAAAAGATACCTGACGCCTTTGCCAGTCCTTCGTATATAAAATAAAATCTATTAATTTGACAGTTAATTATCTGACCATATTTATAATTTGTCAAGGGGATAATTACAAAGGCGCGAAAGATGTAATTACAGATGATGGAATATTATGTATAATTGACATAAGGATTCAAAAGTCATTTCAATTCGTTCTTACTCAAAATCGAATTTGAATTAAGACTTACATGGTTATCATTCATACTATTAATCTAATGGGAGAAAGAGTAGTATCTAATACTCGGCAGCATGTGACGCGAGCTCCAGATGCTGTATCCAATATTCACTCGCGATAAGAGGGCTGGAATGAAAATTACAACAAGACAAATAGCAATCACAGGTATTCTGCTCGCAATATGTATTGTGAGTCAGTTCTTCAAAAATCTCAGCGTATTTATAACAGGTCCTATCATTAACGCATGTCTCATAATTGCTGTTCTTACAGCAGGCCTTTCATGCGGAATAATACTTAGCATCATAACGCCTGTAACAGCCTTTATCATTACAGGAAGTCCTGTTATGGCAGCTGTACCTGCAATGATTCCAATGGTCATGCTTGGTAATGCGGTGCTGGTCATATGTGTATGGCTTTTCTATAATAAGTTTCTAAATAATATAAATAAGAACATAAGACTATGCATAGGCATGATAGGTGGAAGTATCATAAAAGCTGTAGTAATGGGACTTACAATCTCTTTATGGCTCCTTCCATCATTTCTTCCACAGCCAATAAAGGAGAAGATGCTTCCTGTCCTTCAGGCACAGTTTTCTACAGTTCAGCTTATAACAGCTCTGATTGGAAGCGTTCTTGCATTTGCAGTATGGATTCCTCTTAAGAAATATCTGAATGCTTCAGATAAGATATATAAAGTTATATAAAAGATATAGATAGTGAACTACCCATAAGCTAAATGTAATTGTTTTCTTGCTAGATCGTTATAAGTTATATTTATAGGATCCCGCACCCTAAAGAGTGCGGGATTTTTGATCATTTAATCTTAAACTTGCCAACAACGCTGGATAGCTTTCTTGAAATTTCCTGCTGGTTTTCAGACATATCTGATACATTACCTACAACATCTGATACAGTGTTAACAGTATCTGTGATACTTGAGCTTCTTGATGCCGTATCCTGCGTAGATTCGGTTATATTCTGAATAGCAGTACTAACTTCACTCATAGCACTACGTATAGTATTGACCATCTCTGCAATAGAGTTTGACTGCTGACCAAAGGAGTCAGCATCGCTTCCATATTCTCTTGCCACATTAACAAAGCTGTCATAGTCATTCTTTACAGTATCATTAAGGAAAGCCAACAGCTCATTAGAAGCATTAAGCAGGTTTTGGAAAGCTGCCTGAACATTATCGACTGTTCCCTGTATCTGGCCTACTGCCTCAGCTGTTTCACCTGCAAGCTTATTGATCTCAGAAGCAACAACTGCAAAGCCTTTGCCGTGTTCACCTGCTCTGGCAGCTTCTATTGAAGCATTCAAAGACAAAAGATTGATCTGATCTGCAATTTCTGCTATAGAATCAGCAAGTGAGCCGATTTCCTCAACTACTGCAGCCTGAGAGTTAGCCTCTTCAACATCATTTCGTCTTTGCGAAGCGATAAGAGCAGCATTCTCACTGGCTTTTTGAGACTTTTCTTCTATATCAAAGGCTTTACGCTTAATACTATCTGCATGTTCTTTATTTTCATCTGCCTGCCCGGAAAGCATTTGTACAGAAGCATTTACTTCTTCTATAGAAGCATTAACTTCCTCTGTCGCAGCTGAAGCATTCATCATTGCATCGTTAACGGCTGACATATTGTTTCTTATTGCCTCGAAGTCGTTATTGAGCTGCTCTGCCATATCGCCAAGGCTTGAAGATGCTTTTCCAATCTTGGATGATTCTTCAGAAACCTGCGTTATAACAGATTTATTACTTTCATACATGTTATTAAGAGACAACGACATCTGCCCAAGTTCATCAGAGCTTCTTGTCTTAATCTTATCTATTGTAAAATCACCATTTGCAAGATCTCCTGCGAATTTCTTGACACCGTTAACACTTCTTACTATAGAAAGAGCAAGACCGAAAATAATAGCAACACATACAATAACAGCAACAACGCATATCATGATAAGGAATGTTCTTATAGAGGTTACGCTTTCCATCATTTCTTTTTCCTGAAGAGTTACTGCAAGTTTCCAGCCAACATCAGGTACAGTGCCATAGAATAGAATATATTCTTCTCCATTCTGGGTAAAAGATGAAACGCCGCTTTCTTTAGCAAGTATTTCTGAACCTATAGCAGCAAGAGAGGAATTACTGTCACTTGTTATAGGAGTAGAATTTGAAACTTTTTCAGCATCAGTGTCATATAGATATACACCTTTGGAATCCAGCAGTATAGGAGCTGAATTCACACCAAGTGAAATATCAGATATAAGAGCCTGAATAGAATCAAGATATATATCAACAGTAATACAGCCTGAAAAGTAACCGGCAACATCATATATAGGAGCTGAACATGTCGCCATTACCTTGCCACTTGAAGAATCATAATACGGGTCTGTTATGTTGGATTGGCCTTCAGAAAGAGTAGAAGCAACAATATAATAATCCTGTGAGAAGTAGTCATACTCTGCATTTGAGTATTCATCAGTATAAGTAATGGTAGAGCCATCCCTGTACCAGTAAGGTCCGGCATAGCTATTGTGCTCATATACACCCTGCTTAAACCATATACCTGCACCAGAAATAGTATCATTTGATAAAATGGCCTTTTTAAAAATAGCCTGATATACATCAAGATCTGTGGAGCTATATGTTCCACCAACAGTATTAGCAAGTGTTGTTGCTGTTGCTCTAAGAGTCATAAGGGTTGAATTAATATCGCTGATATTGTTCTGAATAGATTCTGATGCCTTGTCGTTTGTCAACTCTTCAATAATATCAGATGATCTTCCTACGCTTACAGCCGTTACAAGAATAAGAGCAAGTGCAACGGCAGGAATTATACCAACAAGCATCTTGGTCAGCAAATTCATCTTTTTAAACATATAAAAACCCCCTCCTTATTCTTCTACATACGGCTCTCTGCCGAACTGAGGATCGTTGTTTCCTGAATCTGTGATAAACATCTCAAGCATATTTATAGGATCATTAAAATCTGCAAGCCATCCTTCTCTTGCAACATCATAATTACCATCTTTGCGGTCCTGAAGGAAGGTATTCCAGTCTTCCTTAACAACAGTAACTTCTATACCGACTTGTGCCAGATCATTCTTAATTGCTTCTGCAACAAGAATGTGCGTTTGACTATCATTGGTCAGAAATTCAAAAGCTATCGGAGTTTCTGGAGAAAGCTTACCATCAGAGCCAAAAGTATAGCCTGCCTCTTCAAGAAGCGCTTTGGCTTCATCAACTGAAGCATCTGTCTTTTCTGCAGGATAGTACCCCGTTGATGATGAATCAGGGAAAGAATACTGATCATCACTTGTTTTAAATACGCCGCCGTTACCATCAAGCATACCTTCAGGTATAAATGATGTTGCTATGACCTGACCGGTCTGACCTATGTTTTCAACAATATAAGACCTGTCTACAAGAAGGCCTATAGCCCTTCTCATTGCAGCTGCCTGTTCAGATGTCTTGCCATCAAAAAGGTGACTGTTAACATTAAAAGCAAAATAATAGGTACCAAGGTTAGGCGCTATATGAAATTCAGGATCACCGGAGGATAGATAACCTGCTATTTTATCAGTAGGAACTGAATCAGCGAAGTCGATCTCACCGTTAACATACGCACTATATATAACATTCTCATCTGAAGAAAGGAGGAATACCAGCTGATCTATAGCCACATTTTCTGCATCGTAGAAATATGGATTTTTTTCATAGATCATTTTGTTGCCAGGCTCCCAGGATTTAAGTGTAAAGGCTCCGCTTGCAACAAAACCTGTAGACTCAGCCCAGGCTCCCGGATTAACGCCGTCAGGATCAGCAGCATCTACACATGCCTGATTTACAGGGAAAAAGATAGGGAATGCCATAAGATCAAGAATATAAGCACAGGGAGATGTAAGAGTAAATGTAAGAGTCTTATCATCAACTGCCTTAGCTTTGATCTTGCCATCATCATAACCTGCAAAATTGCTGAACATATATGCATAGTCAGCATTTACTGAAGAACTTACAGCTCTGTTCCAGGAATATACAAAATCATTTGCCGTAAGCGAAGTTCCATCTGACCACTTCAGATTATCTTTTAAATGGAAAGTATAGGTAAGTCCATCTTCACTTACTTCATAAGGATTATTACTATCTGCAAGTGAAGGAATACACTCACCATCTGAATTGTAGGTATAAAGGCCTGCAAAAGTATTTGCTACAAGACAAGCTCCGTCTACAGAAGAGTTGAGTGCAGGATCAAGGTAGGTAGGATCAGATGAAAGGCTGACGCTTAAAGTATTATTAGCGCAGCCTGTGGCATACATAAAATACTTTGTACCAAATAAAGATGAATATATACCATCTATAGATTTTTTCTGAAGGTAAGTATCATTGTAATAATATA
This sequence comes from Butyrivibrio sp., assembly GCF_024699075.1. Next base: position 5,462 of record NZ_JAILQF010000287.1, on the reverse strand, counting down.
TAGGTACAACAGCACCTGTAGACATAAGAATATCTTCTGCTCGGTGCATCATAGCTTCGCGCTCTGTATAATCCGTTGTATTTTTTATATTAAAAATAAGCTGGTTGTACTCAGTCCAGTCTGGTGCTGCACTATTATGAACAGAATTGGTCAAAGTTGATGGAAAAGAGTTATCAGTAGTATCCATTGTAGAAACATCCTGACTTGAAGCTGTGGCAGTTGCTTCAGTTTCTGCTGTAGTAGCAGTATCGGAAGCTTTGTTACTACATCCTGAAAGAAGACTTAGTGTCATAGCCATAGCTACAACACAGGATAGGAACTTTTGTCGCATTATAGTACCTCCTTAATTCTGATCCTGACAAGAAACATTTATTCATTTAAAAGAGCTAAACTTAGTGGTAAAATCAATATGCGAAAAGAGAGATAATATTTCACATATAGTTATATATCTGCTAATTAATCCCGCATCATTAGTGAGTTTATAAAAAATAAATAATTAAAGGAGTTTAAAATATTGAATATTTATATTGATTTTGATGATTGCTTATGTGAGACAGCAAGAGCCCTTTCAAATCTTGCCAAAGAGCTTTTTGGAAAAGAAGTTCCTTATGATAATATAGAATTTTTTGACCTTCAAAAGTCTTTTGGACTTACAAAAGAACAGTACGAAAAACTTATGATAGATGCTCATGTTCCGCAGACGCTTATGTCTTATGAAGAAACAGAAGGTGCCTGCAGCGTTGTAAATGAATGGCTTGATAAAGGGCATAATGTATCTATAATAACAGGCCGCCCGTCAAGCGCCTATGAACCATCCCGTATGTGGCTTGATGAGCACGATCTAAAGCGCGTAAACCTCTTTTGTCTTAATAAATACGGAAGAGACAGCTTTATAAAGAACAGCGAGTTCACGCTCGAACTTGAAGATTATTACAAAATGAAATTCGATGTAGCTATAGAAGATTCACCTGCTGCATTTAAGTTCTTTAATCACCTTCCGGACCTCAAGGTTAATGTATTTGACCGCCCCTGGAACAGAAATGCAGAATTTCCAAATGATAATTTTACCCGCTGCAAAGACTGGAATTTTATTCGCAGTCAGGTTGCTGAGCTTTCGGCGCATCTTTCCTAAAGACCCTGACTTCATAAGGTCTTAATTCTGAATAATAATCTATACTATTAGTATCGTTATAATTAGATATAAGTAGTTTGGCATCGTAAAGATCAAATCCCTTCGGGACTTTGATCTTTTCTTTGTTTTCAGAAAAAGAGATTATGATAAGATAACGCTCCTCTTTCCAGCGTCTACCATATACATAGAGCTTTTTACTAAAATGAAAATATTCACGATATCTGCCATATATAAGGCCTTCATTCTCTTTTCTTAAAGAAAGACATTTTCTGTAGAAATTTAGAATGCTATAAGGATCCTCGTCCTGCGTCTGTACATTAACTGTCTTATAATTATGATTTAAATAAAACCATGGCTTTACCGTGGAAAAGCCGGCATATTTGCCGCTGTTCCACTGCATTGGAGTCCTTGAAGAGTCGCGGCTTGAAACCTGGATCCTTTTAAGACGCTTTGCTACAGGCTCATTGGTATGGAAATTGTTATAGTTGTTGTGAGATGAAACATCTATATATTTATCGATAGAGCTAAGGCGTATATTAGTCATGCCTATTTCCTGGCCCTGATAGATAAAAGGTGTCCCTTGCTGAAACAAATAAGAGGCTGCAAGCGCAGTACCGCTTTCTCTCCAGTACTTTTTCTCATTACCATAGCGGCTTATTACACGCGGATGGTCATGATTCTCCATATAAAGAGCATTCCATCCCTTTCCAAGAAGCCTTGTCTGCCATTTACTAAAGGCTTTTTTGAGCTTTACAAGATCGAAATCCCTGTGAATATATTCTGTCAAAAAACAGTCAGCCATCATATGATCAAAATGGAACATCATATCAAGTGTTCTGTCTTTACCCGTTATGTATGAAAGAGCCGTCTCCACAGTAGTCATCGGTGCTTCACCTATCTGAAGAGCGCCGTATTCAAGACAGACATCCCTGAATTCCCTGAGATATTCCTGGATTCTTGGGCCATCCTTATAAAATGGCATACCATTTGCAACAGGAATAAAGGGGTAACCATCCGGAAGATCAGGATGCTTGGATATAAAGGTGATAACATCTTCTCTAAAACCATCAACACCCATAGAAAGCCAGAATCTCATGATCTTCTTGACTTCATTTCTTACAACAGGATTATCCATATTAAGATCAGGCTGCTTCCTGGCAAAAATGTGAAGATAGTACTGATCTCTTTCAGGGACGTAGTCCCAGGCTTTGCCTTCAAATAAGGAGTCCCAGTTATTGGGCGGAACTTTCTTTCCTTTTACGATCTTAGGATCCTTCCAAATATAATAATCACTATATTTATTGTCTTTACTTTTTTTGCTTTCAAGGAACCATTCATGCTCATCAGAGGTGTGATTGACTACAAGATCCATGAGGACTTTAAGTCCCTTTTTATGGGCAGCGTCCAAGACTTTCTTGAAGAGTTCAAGATCGCCATAATCGGGATGAATATTGTAATAATCGGATATGTCATAGCCGTAGTCGGCGTTGGGAGAGGGGTAGATTGGGGAAAACCAGATTCCGTCAACGCCCAGGGATTTAATATAATCAAGCTTGTCATAAACGCCTAAAAGATCCCCTATGCCATCACCATTGCCGTCTGCAAAGCTCCTGATCCATATCTGATAAAAAGACATACGTCTGAAATCCCGTATTATGTTCCCTCTTGCATTATCTGCCATGTTATCTCCTCGTATCCCTTACGAAATGTTTCATTTGAGAAATATATTAATCTTCTGATTTTGCCAGTTCTGATATGAACTTATCGTATGCTTTATAGAAGCTTTCAATCTTGTCGTTAAATTTATTAGCAGAGTTCGTGACTTTTTCGTTGAGCTTATTAGTAGAGGTATTAATTGTTTTGCCTATAACGTTTGAAGAGGTTTCAATTGTCTTTCCTATGACGTTAGAAGATGTCTCAATTGTCTTTCCTATTACATTAGAAGATGTCTCGATTGTCTTTTCTAGGACGTTTGAGGAGGCTTCAATAGTTTTACCTATCATATTGGTAGAGCTGTCTATTGCTTCGTTGATCATGTTAGCAGAAGTTATTGAGATATTCTTAACTCCGTTATACAAGCCGCTTGAGAGGTCCTTGATATCATTTTGTATATCAAAAGGAAAGTGCGTAAGAGAATCCGAGTATGGTTCAAAGAGTCCATAATAGTCTTCAAGTCTTGCGGTAAGTTTTCTGTGATCTTCAAGCTTTCCTGCAGCTTTAAGTTCAAGTACTTCGCCGTAGCGCTCGTAAGCCTGATGTACGCTATCATCCCAGGATATATATATTTCATCCATTGCATGCATGCCGACATCATGGACTGCGTCCATATCCTTACAGACTCTTAAGAGAAGATCGGCCATGGATCTGCCGTTTTCTTCTATGATATAGCCATTCCTTCCATCTGTAACGCCTTCAGCAGCGCAGGAATCCTTTATAAGTACGCTTGCAAGGCCACATGCTGCAGCTTCTCTTACTACAAGTCCGTTTGTATCATATACAGATGGGAAGAGAAAAAGGTCAGCTCTTGTATTCCAGGCTTTAAGCACTTCTCTGTCGTAGATAGGGCCTGTAAATATAACTTTGTTACCAAGTTTTTGCCCCCTTTGGCTCAGTTCCTCTGCATCAGGGCCACTTCCTACAAATACCATCCTGAAATCCATGCCTTCTTCATCCAGCATCTCGCAAGCATCAAGTATCATGGACAGGCCTTTATATTTAATGATCCTTCCAACGAAGATAAAAACAGGAACATCTTTTGGCAGATCATAATCTTTAGTTGCCTCTATAACTTCTGCATCAGATGCGCGGCCTTTGGCAAAATCCACGCCATTGTTCATAACATGATACTCCCCTGTATAGCCAAGCGATCTGAGATTTTCTCCTGCGCCCTTACTTACAACCCAGACATCATCACAGGCCTCTATATTAGATACAAGTACATTTATAGCCTCTTTCTGGATGATCTGAGCTTTTACGGCTCTTGCAATATCAACATCAAATTTGGTGTGATATGTAAATACTATAGGAGCTCCTGTTTCGCGGCGAAGAAGTCTTGCAAGAATAGTAGAAGATACAGGGCAGTGAGAGTGTATGATATCAGGATTAAACTCTTTAAGGTCCTGAAGTTCTCTAATAGCAAATGGATTACCTGCTCTATAACCTTTTATGATCTCTGTAGTATCAAAGCTTTGATAGGGTATTACCATATATGGATACTGATAATAGTTGGCATCCGGATATCTCGGAGTTGCAACAACAACCCTGTTACCTTCCATTTCATGAAGGATCCTGGCATAATTCATAACTACATTAGCTACGCCGTCTATAACTGGAGGAAAAGAATCATTTAACAGACTTATTTTCATATAATAATCTTCCTTTTTGTATCTTAATTACTTTTGGTAAAATGAATATAGTACAAACTTTATAGCTTAAATCCATTGCTATACCAGTAATATGTAATATATACTTATAATTGTATTTTGTACTTTTACAGAGCAAAAATCAAATCACCAGGAAAAAGTTTAAAAGAAGGGGAATTTATGGGAGTATTTTCTAAGGTTCATCGTTACCGCGATGCAGGTCAGGACGCTAACGTCAACAATGTTGAAAGATTTGGAAGACCTGCCAAGTCTTTATTTACCAGCACTAAAGTTTTCACTATCCATCATAAGATCGATATTACAGATGGTAATGAAAATGTTGTATATCATGCTTCATCCAAATTTTTATCACTGCATGATAAAACCAATATATATGACACTTCTGAGAGAATGGTTGCTCATATAGAGAGAAAAATATTCAGCCTTCATGAAAGACATTACATAACAATGGATGATGGGTTTACATTTGAATTTTCTAATGAGATATTTCATATCATCAAAGACATCACCAATATTGAAGGTCTTGGCTGGCAGTTAAAGGGCAATATTCTTGGTCTTAACTTTGAAATTTATGACAGAGACGGAAGCATTATAGCAGTTATCTCACAAAAGATGCTTTCATTACATGACAAATATTGCATCGATATCTACAAACCCCAATATGAGAAGATTTTAGTTGCTATTCTTATAACTCTTCAGCATATGATAAGAGACAGAAATAATGCAGTTTCGTCATCTTCATCATCTTCATCCAATTAAATGAGACAGGTTTGTCATAATCGAATGTTTACTAACCCCAAATAAAGCATATAAAATCCGAGGGCTACCAGCTTAAAGCCCCCGGATTTTATTGTCTATAAATAAACCCTCATATAAGCACAATTAGAAAGTTCAAATGTACGCCCATCATCCATTGTTATGTAACAAGTACCTTTAGTCTCTTTCAG
>NZ_JAILQF010000286.1 GCF_024699075.1 Butyrivibrio sp. | reverse complement strand
TTCTACGAAACTCCCACAATCCTCAAACATTCACAAATCCGCACTACGTGCTACTTTGCTCATGTTTGGCGGGTCATAAATTCATATTCGATTTCGAGCAAGCTCGAATCGAAATGACTTTTGACCCTTACGTCATAATATAAAATCCGAGGGCTACCAGCTTAAAGCCCCCGGATTTTATTGTCTATAAATAAACCCTCATATAAGCACAATTAGAAAGTTCAAATGTACGCCCATCATCCATTGTTATGTAACAAGTACCTTTAGTCTCTTTCAGCAAGTTCATCAAGCCATTCTTCATAGGTGCTTTCATAAGCGTGGGCTTTACTTGACTGCTTCTGATTCTGAAGTACTGCGGCTTTGGACTTGGCAATAGGCATTACGGTTCCGGCGCCGCCTATGCAGCCTCCTGGGCAGGCCATTCCTTCAAGAAGGTAACCGTTATATTTACCGGCCTTGGCAAGAGCCAGCATCTTCTTACAATTATCAAGGCCTTCAGCTCTTTCCACCTTAACTTCTCTATCAGGATATCTTTCTTTGATAACATTAGCTACAGCGCTTGCAACACCTCCGCTTATAGCAAAGGCTCTACCATCACCTGATCCGCCGTGCATGGTGTTATGAGTTTCAAATTCAGTGAAGTTAACGCCTTTGGCTTCGAACATACCCATAACTTCTTCAAAAGTAAGAACAAAATCTACATCACTTCGAATGTAAGTTCTGCTTGCTTCAAGCTTTTTAGCTGCACATGGACCTATAAAAGCTACCTTACATCCTGGATGCTTTTGTTTAAGAAGTCGCCCTGTAAGAACCATAGGTGTAAGTGCCATTGATATGCAATTGGCCTGTTCCGGGAAGTTCTTTTGTGCCATTGCTGACCAGGCCGGACAACAGGAAGTACCCATAAATGGTATCTTATCAGGAACTTCGTTTATAAAGTCTTCAGCCTCCTGAAGTGTACAAAGGTCAGCACCTATAGCAACTTCAACAGCATCTTCAAAGCCAAGAGCCCTAAAAGCATATCGCATCTTATCAAGAGACAGATTCGGACCAAACTGACCTACGATGGCAGGAGCAATAGCAGCGTATACAGGAGTATCGCTCTTTATAGCCTGAATAGTCTGGAATATCTGCGCCTTATCAGCAATAGCACCAAATGGGCAATTAGCAAGGCACATTCCACAACTTACGCATTTATCATAATCAATATCTGCTCTTCCAAATTCATCAGATTTAATTGCATTAACACCGCAAGCCTTAGCACATGGTCTCTCCATACGCACTATAGCTTTATAAGGGCATACTTCTATACATCTACCACATTTAATACATTTTTCCTGATCTATTACGGATCTGCCATGCTCAAATCTTATCGCATCACGAGGGCAAACCTCATGACATGGATGCGCAAGACATGCCTGACACTGATTGGTTACAGTTACAACGTTGTCAGGACACTTATTGCAAGCGAATTTAATGATGTTGATAAGGGGCGGCTGATAATATTTTTCAGGTTTTACGCATTCTTCAGCTCCCGTTGATACCGGGGCATGCTCAGCTGCGCTTCTTAAAGACAATCCCATAGCAAGACGCATTCTCTCTTTAACGATAGCTCTTTCAAGAAAGACGCTTTCTCTATATTTGGATTCTTCGCCGGGAATAATACGGTAGGGGATCATTTCCATTTCGGACAGATCGCCATCCTTATAGTTATAAGACAGCTTTGCAACTTCAGCAAAAACACGTTTTCGAATATCATTAACCGACGTATAAATGCCACGTATACTCATATAAATCTCCTTACTTGGTGGTGCGGGGACAATGAAACATATAGCAATCTTGCCATTGACTATATATCGTCTACATAAATATTATATACTGAAAATGCCATTATTTGTTGATTATTTATATCAAACTTCGCACCTATACATAATCTGCTTTCCTTGCAATTTGATTTCCTTGGACAGTTAATAAAGGATTTTCTTGTTGCAGGAATCATCATTCAAGCTTTAGATCTCCGTCCTTGACCCAGCCTATTTTCTTTAAAAACATATTTATAACAGGGCAAAGGATAGCGGGAAGAACAAAAGATATAAGTATAAGACCCGTCCAGTCAAAAGCAGTAATAGAAGCCTTGGTTCCTGCTGCGATATCGTTAAGCCAGCCTGTATATACACCGATCTGACCTACAAGTCCGCAGGTACCCATACCTGATGAGATAGGCGCTCCGTTCATCTCAAGATGAAATACGCAGGTAGCTATAGGTCCGGTTATTGCAGATGTTAATATCGGAGCTATCCAGATTCTTGGATTCTTTATAATATTGCTCATCTGGAGCATAGAAGTTCCTATGCCTTGAGATATAAGGCCTTCCCATTTATTCTCCTTAAAAGACATAAATGCAAAGCCGATCATCTGAGCACAGCATCCGGCTACAGCCGCGCCTCCTGCAAGGCCTGTAAGAAGGAGAGAAGCGCAGATAGCTGCTGATGATATAGGGAGAGTCAGAGCTATTCCTACAACAACCGATACTACTATTCCCATGATAAAAGGCTGCTGATTGGTAGCCCACATGATCACATCTCCAAGCTTCATTGCAGCCTTCCCTATAGGCTCAGCTATAAGAGCAGAAAGGCCAATACCTGCTCCTATTGTCACAAGAGGTGTTACTAATATATCAATTTTTGTTTCTTTTGATATAGCTTTACCGATTTCCGATGCTATTATCGCTATAAATAGTACGGCAAGAGGTCCACCTGCTTTGCCTAGAGCATTAGATGAAAAGCCAACAGTTACCAGAGAAAAAAGGACAAGAGGCGGGCAATGAAGAGCATATCCTATTGCAACTGCCATTGCAGGGCCGCACATAGCTTTAGCAAGACCACCTATTGTATATGATGTCTCGCCTATCATGGCAACAGTCTGATTAAGACATGAAATATTGAACTGAACAGCAAGTGTATCAATGATAGTACCAATAAGGAGCGAACAGAAAAGCCCCTGTGCCATGGCACCAAGGGCATCGATCAGATACCTTTGAACAGAAATTTCGATATCTTTACGTTTAAGAAAAGCTTTAAAACCACCATTTGAACTCATAATTATCCTCCAAAAAGATGAAATATCCTCACCGCCTGCATAAAATGCTTAGAGGTTTACTTGCTGCAAATATAGTAGATAGCTATTTGGTACGTAAATATAATGATGTAGGTGTCAAAAGGTGCTTTTGACAACATATGACGACTGGATTGTAACCACAATCCTCATATAATTCTATTTATATACTTTTTAATTATACATATGATACTACACTGATACAAACAAAAATATTGTAAAGATAGAGTAATCAAACTTCGCTCCTATAAACAATCCAATCTTTTTGCAAATTTGATATCTTGGCATTTGACACCAAAGTTTTACCGCTTTTATAATGGCTTTAATATGCACAAATGGGGGGGTACCAGAAAGATGAATAACACAGCTGATTTATTATCAGATAAGCGCTCAGGAGATGAAATACTGACAATCGATGTAATCTTAAAAGAAGTCAATGAAGTTAAGGGGCATAGCGGCGAAGCCTGCATGATCTTATTCGATGGATATTGTCATAACGATATCTTCAATGGAGATATCTTAAATGGCGGTGTTGATACGCAAAGGCAGGAGGCAGGAAGCCTGTTAAGAACTTTATCAGCAAGATACATTCTTAAAGGTAAAGATTTTGAAGGTAATGACTGCAAAATCTTTATTGAAAATAATGGCACTGCAAATGGTGGACAGTTCACTACAACTCCAAAGATATTAACAGATAGCAGCGCTTTAAAGCCTTTAGAATCATATGACTTTGTTGGAAGTATAAGTGATACTGAAGAAGAGGGCCATATTAAGATTCATATCAAGAAAAAATAGACTTTTTTATTTTCAATCTTATTTCTGCCTTTTCAAAATGTTTTATGACAAATAATATATTTTTATATTGATTTTATATAAGATAAATGTTATCATTTCGAGTTAGCAGAGGCTAACATACATGCGAATTGCGAGTGTTTTGCAAAAACGTAGCAATTCTGTCGTCGTAAAGGTCAAAAGAGACTTTCGATCTTTGCATCATAATATCAATATTGAAAAGAGGTCTGTCAGACAATGATTCTTTTCAAGATTATCTAAGGAGGATATGAAAAATGGCAAGAAAAGAAATAACAATGACTTATACTCAAAAGGATACTAAACTTCGTACTAAAGACCTTATATATGCAGGTGCATTCGGTGCGATATATATAGTTCTTATGTTGCTGGTAGTCATGACATGTGGAGCTATACCTATTCTATATATTCTTACTCCATTATTTGTTGGAATTGTATGTGCAACTATTTATGAACTTTGCGTACTTAAAGTACATAAATTCGGAGCTGCACTTATTCTCGGAATCCTTTTTGCTGTAATAACTTCAGCAGCATATCTCCCCGGAATCATACTTGCTATACTAGTTGCCTTTCTTGCAGAACTTGTGATGATGGCAGGTCATTATAAATCCAAAAAGATGTTCCTTCTTTCATATGTCGTATTCAATCTGAATATGGTATGTCCATTTACAAATTTATATTTTAACAGAGATTCATTTATGGCTGTATCTACAGAATACTACGGTGAAGAATATGCAAATGGTGTTGCGGCTCTTGCATCAGTATGGCTTCCTTTAATACAGATCGCCCTTGCTGTTGCTGGTGCTATTATAGGTCTTTTTATTGCCTCAAAGCTCATCAAAAAACATTTTGAAAAAGCTGGAATAGTTTAAATAAGGGGATCAAAAGAATGGATTTTACTTTTTATGACGGAAACAAACAAGGCCTTATAAAAGTTGACCCTAGAACTAAATTCCTGATATTTCTGGCAAGTGGAGTATTAACACTAAGTAGCTACAGTGATCTGGGAGTAGCAGTTTATTCTCTGTTTTTATGTGCTATCATTGCCCTTTGCGGAAAACCTTTAACAGCTCTCAAAGCAGTACTGCCCTTAGGGGTAGTACTGTATTTGCGTATGGTTTTGCAAAGCTCAAAAGGTGCCCCTTCTATAATAATACTGCTTATAACATTGCTTTCCACCATTTTTATGTTTGGATTTCCAATGGTTATGAGTTTAATTCTGATAATAAAGACTACAAAGATCAGTCATTTTCTTTCTGCATTTTCAGCAATGCATGTTCCTGTTAAGATCATTATTCCTATCGCTGTATTCTTCAGATTTCTACCTACTGTTGCAGATGAATGGAGTGGTGTACGAAAAGCAATGGCTTTTAGAGGAATCTCTTTAAGCCCTATACAGATAATATGTCATCCCTTCAGGACAATAGAATATGTACTTATTCCTATGCTGTTTTCTTCCATATCTGTCATGGAAGAGCTGGCAGCGTCTACAATGGCTCGTGGTATGGATGTAGATATAAAGAGAACTTCCTATGAAGAAGTAAAATTCCAGCCTATTGATTATATCTTAGTCCTTCTTATTATCATTATGACGATAGCTTCGATCATTTGGGGAAGTATGATAAGAGGAGGTATGGTATCGTGATTCGATTTGATAATGTAAGTTTTCATTATGGTGGAGAAAATGGCACAGGCGAGGGTGTTGATAATATAGATCTTACTATTAAAGATGGCGAAGTTGTCGTATTATGCGGAGCTTCAGGTTGTGGCAAAACCACGATCACAAGACTTATAAATGGGCTTGCGCCTTCATTTTATGAAGGTGAAATGGAAGGCAGCGTATGGGTTGATGATACCTGCGTTACAAATACCGAACTATCTGAAACCAGTAAGCTCGTAGGAAGTGTTTTTCAAAATCCCAAAAGTCAGTTCTTTAATATAGATACCACAAGTGAACTGGTATTTGGATGTGAGAATCAGGGAATGCCCAGAGATCAAATACACGAAAGGCTCCTTAATACTCAAAAAGAGATGAAGCTTGATGCTCTTATGAACCGTAATATTTTCGAATTATCCGGAGGAGAAAAACAGCAGATCGCTTGCGGAAGCGTTTATACAGCATCTCCATCTGTCTTCGTTCTTGATGAGCCTTCTTCTAACCTCGACAGAAAAGCAATTCACAGACTTCATGACACTTTAAAGAAAATAAAGTCAGAAGGAAAGACTATTGTTATATCCGAACATCGTTTGTATTATCTTATGGATATTGCTGACAGATTCATATATCTGGATGATGGGGTCATACAAAAGTCTTATACAAGTGCGGATCTATCAGTTTTATCAGATGATGATCTAAAAAAAATCGGTCTTCGTATCGCAGATCTTTCCATGCTAAAAAGAAATGATCATAAATATGATACAGGTATAAAGCAGCCTGTTATAGAGGCGCTTGATCTTAGCTGCACACGAGGCGGAAATCAGATTCTTGATATTGAAAGACTTAGTCTTCCAGAGCACAGCATAGTTGCGGTTATTGGAGATAACGGTTGCGGTAAATCAACTCTTTCAGAGGCTCTTTGCGGCATAGGCACCTGTGATGGAAGCATAGGTTTTAAGGGCGTCTATCTTAGTGAAAAAGAACGATCACAAAAAAGCTTTATGGTCATGCAGGATGTAAACAGACAGCTCTTTTCCGACAGTGTTATCGAAGAAGTCATGCTCAATTCTTCTGTATCACGAAAAGATGCTGAAAACATCTTAGATAAGCTTGGGCTTAAAGATACAATGGAAAGACATCCATCTTCATTGTCAGGAGGCCAAAAGCAAAGGGTTGCAATTGCCTCTGCACTATGTGCAGGCAAAGAGATCATTTTTTATGATGAGCCCACATCAGGCCTTGACAGATGTGGAATGGAACGATTCGGTAAGCTCCTTAATGACATGCGCAATAAGATTACCTCTGTCATAATCACGCATGATCCTGAACTTATCCTTACATGCTGCACTCATGTTCTTCATATTGAAAATGGCCGTGTTTTAGCTTTTTATCCTTTAAATGAAGAAGGTGTTTGCCGCATAAAGGCATATTTCATGTCAGAAAATGATGATAATACTTCAAAAAGAAGACCTAAATACGGTATGTTCGGAAGAGTCCTTAAATATACCGGAAAATGGAAAAAGTATGTTTATATCGCTACATTCTTTCTGGTATCAGGAGCTGCATTTGGCGTAATTCCTTATATTGGAATATATGACATATTAACAAGACTTTTAAGTAGTGAATCCGTGACACTTTCTAATTCCATAAAAGATATAGGAATTGTCCTTATATTTGGCATTCTAAGTGCGCTTGCCAGTACTTTTGGACTGCAGTACAGTCACCGCGCAGCTTATCATACACTGGAAAATATAAGAATTAATCTGCAGGACAAGCTCGATAAGCAGCCTATAGGAAATATACACGAACTGGGTGTTGGCGCGATCAAAAAGCTTTTTAATGAAGATGTCGAAGCAGTTGAAGTAATGCTTGCACATGCTATACCGCAAGGATTCTCCAATATCTTTGTCGGAGCCGCAGTTATGATAGTACTAATAGGTGTCGACTGGCAGATGGCACTTTTTTCACTTATCATTCTTGCCTTTGGTATTAGTGCATCAAAGCAGATGTACAATGTCGGCATGGACAGGATGGGGACGTATTTCGCTTCTTCCAAAAGACTTAATAATACTATCATCGAATATGTCTCCGGCATGGAAGTCGTCAGGATATTTAACCGTGATACACAGTCGGAGGAAAGATTCGAAGAGTCTGTAAAGAATTATCGCGATTTTGGCCTTGACTGGTATAAAGTATGCTGGCCATGGATGGCATTATATGGAAGTCTTTTTTCAAACATGACCCTTTATTCTCTGCCGCTTGGAGCTTTTTTGGTCGTAATAGGATATATTACTATTTCAAGGTATATTCTTGCTCTATGTTTAAGCTTTGCACTTGGACCTATGCTTGTTAATACACTGACCCTTATTGGTACATTGCCTAGGGTTAATTATAAGATCCAGTCTATAGAGAAGGCTCTGGATCGTGCACCACTTAAATGCGGCGAAGAAACCTTTAATGGAAAAGATCATGATGTGGTATTTAACCACGTAAGATTTTCATATAAAGGCAATGAAGCTCTCAAAGATATCTCTTTTACTGCAAAGGAAGGGGAAATGACTGCACTTGTGGGAGCATCCGGAAGTGGTAAGAGTACAATAGCAAGGCTTCTTGCTCATTATTATGATACAGACTCAGGAGTTATCAGTATTGGCGGCCAGGATATAAGCAGAATGTCTCTTGGCGCACTTGGTAACGAAGTTGCGTATGTATCCCAGGAACTCTTTCTTTTTAACAAGAGCATTATGGAGAACATCAGAATAGGAAGACCTGGTGCATCAGATGATGAGGTTATAGATGCCGCAATAAAAGCCGGCTGCGACGACTTTATACGGGATCTCGAAAAAGGATACGACACACTTGCAGGAACAATGGGCAACAAACTTTCAGGAGGCCAGAAGCAAAGGATCGCTTTTGCAAGGGTCTTATTAAAAGACGCGCCTATTATAGTTCTTGATGAAGCAACTGCCTTTGTAGATCCCGAAAATGAAAAGAAGATGAACGATGCGATAGAAGAGATCACACGAGGTAAAACAGTCATTGTGATCGCGCATAAGCTAAGTTCTATTGTAAAAGCAGACAAGATAATCGTCCTTGATAAAGGAAATATTATAAGCGAAGGAAAGCACGGTCAGCTTTTAGGACACTGCGAAGAATACAAAAAATTATGGAAAGCTGCCGGCCAAAGTAACAGCTGGGTATTAAAAGGAGGACAGTTAAATGATTCATATGGTGCATAGGCTATTAAAATTCTGTGATCGCAAGAATGCCCGCAGTATTCGCTTTGCTTATATCTTTTCTTTCCTAAAATCATTTACGCAAAATGCTCCTGTCATTGTAGCTATACTTGTGATAAGAGATCTTATGAATGGGACTGCAAGTGTGAAAACCTGCGTTATTTCATCCGGTATCCTATTTTTATTTTTAATTCTGACAGCATTGTTTGGGCATATGTCTGACAGACTTCAATCTTCTTCAGGTTATAAGGTTTTTGCAGATAAGCGAATTGAATTCGCAAGACATCTTCGTAAACTCCCTATGGGTTATTTTACGGCAGGTAATATAGGGCGTATCAGTTCAATATTATCTGAAGATATGGTCTTTGTCGAAGAAAATAGCATGAGCATAATTGCAGAAGTAGTCAGCGGATTCTTTTCCCAACTTGTTGTCACTATGTTTTTATTTACTTTAAATCCGATCTTAGGACTAATAATGCTGATCACCTCTATCATAGTAATGTGCGTTGCCTATCCTATGAACAGAGAATCCATGCGCAACTCAGATGCCCGCCAGAAGGCTGTGGAGGATCTAAGTGGTGCAGTAATAGAATACGCTGAATCAATGGCAGTTTCTAAAAGTTTTGGCATTATGGGAGAAAGCTCAACTCATCTTAGGAATAGCTTTGCCAATAGCAGGGAAGCTAATCTGACATTTGAAAAAGAGCACACTCCCTGGGAAAGAGCACTGGAAATAATATATTCCATCGGAACCGCTTTGGTACTTGCTACTACGATATTTCTATACCAAAAAGATATAATAGATAACGTATCTTTTATTGGTGTTATGCTCTTTCTCATGAACCTTTTTACTCCTTTTAAGCAAATATACCAGCTTGGCTCAAGACTGACTATAATGAATATCGCTTTAAACAGGATAGAATCTGTCTTTGCTCAAAAGCCTATACCTGAAGATAAATCCGCTTCGCCTTTGAAAAAATACAAACATGAGATTGAATATAATAATGTCTCTTTTTCTTACGAAAATGAAAAAGTGCTGCATGGTGTCTCGTTTACAGCAGACCAAAATGAGATGGTCGCTCTGGTCGGAGAATCAGGAAGCGGCAAGACAACAATAGCTAATCTTCTTGCAAGATTCTGGGATATTGACTCCGGAAGGATCTGCGTTAGAGGGACAGACATAAAGACAATGTCATTAGGCACGTTGATGGATCACATAAGTGTTGTATTCCAAAAAGTATACCTATTCGAAGATACTATTTTTAATAATATTGCTATGGGAAAAGATGGCGCTACCTATGAAGAAGTGGTAGAAGCAGCCAAAAAAGCCAGATGTTATGATTTTATAATGCAGCTTCCCTATGGATTTGATACAAGAGTCGGCGAAGGCGGATCAACCTTGTCAGGTGGTGAAGCCCAGAGAATATCCATTGCAAGATGTATTCTAAAGGACGCACCTATCATCATTCTTGATGAAGCTACAGCCAGTATCGATGCTGACAATGAGCGATACATAAAAGAGGCAATGTCCGAACTTTGCAAAAATAAAACAACGCTTGTTATAGCGCACAGATTAAACACCATACAGGGCGCAGACAAGATAATTGTAATGGATCATGGCAGGATAGCAGAACAGGGCACTCACAGCCAGCTCATTGCCAGTAAGGGAGCCTATTATCGTATGTAT
The DNA here is from genome assembly GCF_024699075.1 of Butyrivibrio sp. Next base: position 3,117 of record NZ_JAILQF010000286.1, on the reverse strand, counting down.
AAGCTTCAAAAAAGCATGAACGAAAATACAAAGGAGATAAGTGCATGAGTAAAAATACATACAGAATGACAGGTATCTTTGCAATGATAATAAGCGTATTTCTGCTCATGGGTGGACTGTATCTCCCTCAGGCAGGTATATCAAAAGTCATAACAACATCATGCATTATATCTGGTCTTTTGTTTTTGATCGTAGGAATTGTATTTTATAAGATCCTTAAAACGGACTGATATTGCGTATAAAAAGTAATTGATCTCAGGTCAAATCAAAAGATGATAGATCTCAGGTCAAATCAAAAGATGATAGATCTCAGGAACGTACGGCTTTAGTAAAGTCGTACGTTTTTTATATGCTTTTATTGAATTTAAATTATGTAATCAAGGCGTGATATGACATAGTCTTTTTTTATCTTGCATCACAAGTGCAGATATGCTACTATCGTTTTGAGTTTGAAAAAAGGGGTAAATGAATTTTATGAGTATAAAGGTTTTCTAATCTAAAGCAAACAAATATAAGAATTGCCTGATACCCAGGCTTTATTTTTGTACGCTTAAGATAGATAACCAAATGCTGATAACCTTCATTCTCAGGACAGGTTTATTAATCATGGTTTATTCTGCCTTGCGTACAAATTGTGCGCAGGGCATTTTTATTGCCCTGACTTAAATATTTGCAAGATTGGAGAGAATACCTTGATTAAATACTTTTTACAAAACAAGAAAAAACTCATTACATACCTTTTATTATCCCCGGCAATGTCAATCACATCCGTGCTGTTTGCAAGCGCCCTTGAGCCCCTTGTGAATTCGGCGACTCAGAAGGACGTGGCAGTAATGCTGCGTGCAATTATGGCCTTTGGACTGATCGTAGTCGCAGACCTGACAGCATCCTTTTTTCACAAGATATCAAGAGAGAATCTGAGAAAAGAATTTCTTGTAGGCTTTAAGAATGACCTTTTTGCCGGCATCATGAGCAAAAGTTTTCAGGAATACAGAAAAGAGCCGCCATCATACTATGTATCAATGATGCGTCAAAGTCAGCATCGGAGTACCAGAGCGTTATCTCAGATGCATTTATAGGCTTTAATACGATCAAGCTTTATTCTGTAATTTCAAAAATCAGGAGACAAGTGCAGGACAGAAATGAAAAAAGTGAAGAAGCTGAGTGCAATCTATTAAAAACTAACTATAAGGTTTCATATATGTCAGTGATATGCACATCAGCAGGATTTGCTCTTACGATAATTGCAAGTGTAGTATTTGTTTTTCTTGGGAAGATCAGTATTGGCGGTGTGCTTGCCCTATCGCAGCTCATTGGTGGAATACTTGCTCCTTTTCAGGATGTGCCTATTTTCATTACTAATCTTAAATCTATAGCAGTTGTAATAGATAAATTGAAAAAGTATATTGAAATAGATGAGCAGGATCCGGAAGAATCAGCGCATAGCATTACGGATTATTCGTTAAGCATAGAGAACGCAATGGTTTCTTTTGATGATAAGAAGGTTCTTGATGGCGTGAATATCACCTTTGATCAGGGCAAAAAATATGTGATCATGGGTGAAAGCGGCTGTGGAAAATCCACATTGGTCAAGCTTTTTATAAAAATGTCTGAATGCGCCGGTGGAAGAGTTCTGCTTGGGAAAAGGGATATCAAGAATATTCCGGACAAAGACCTCTATAACGTTGTCAATTATATGCAGCAGGAAGTCTTTTTGTTTGATGATAGTATTAGAAATAACATCACATTATACAAAGATTACTCACCTGAAAAGATTCAGTATGCGATTGAGTGCGCAGGCCTTAAGGACTATGTTGAAAGCCTTGAGTACGGCCTTGAAACTAAGATTAACGGTAACGGATATAACCTTTCCGGCGGTGAGAAACAGAGAATCGGCATTGCCAGAGCTCTTTTGGCAGGAGCGAAGGTATTTATATTTGATGAGATCACTTCAAATCTTGATGTTGCTACTGAGCATTTTGTTGAGAATCTTATCATGAACCTTAAAGATGTGACTGTTATCATGATCACGCACAGGATCAATGACGCGACATTAAGTAAGGCTGACGAGATTCTGGTCATGAAAGATGGCAATATCAAAGAGAAGGGAAACTTTAGAGAGCTTCTTGATGCCAGGGGCATGCTATATGGATATAAGATGATTGCAAGTACAGTTTAAAAACACAAAAACAGTTTGAACAGGAGAAAGATATGGATACAATATTTTTGATACTATGTGGAAGCGTTGAAGAAAGCACTTCTGAGCCTAACGACAACGTAGGAGTGGTCTCGGTTGTTTACGTCTCTAATGATAAAGAAAAGATTGACAGTAAGCTTGAAGATCTGCAGAAAACGCATCCTGATAATTTCTATATAGCTTACGAAGTGCCCATGGATACTGATCTTACGACACTTGAACATTATCCGGGAATTGAGATTTCCAAAGAAGACTTAAATTAAAAAGACTTAAAATAAAATCAGAATTAAAGGAATATTGACATGAAGTTTTTAAACCAATACAAAAATCTAAGTAAAGAAATATATGTCCTGTTCTTTGGGCGAATAGTTACAAGCATGGGTTCTCTTATCTGGCCTATCATGACATTGATACTGAAAAACAAACTCGGATACAGCGCAACGACTATCGCTACGATTGATATGGTCCTTGCGATAATCCAGCTTCCACTCGTTATGGTTGGAGGTAAGCTTGCTGACAGCGTCAACAGGAAGAAGATAATTGTCTGCTGCGATATGGTTACAGTTATCTGCTATTTTATCAGCGGACTTATTCCTCTGTCTTTTATCAGCGTTGCGCTATTCTACATCGCAGGCCTCTTTGCGACAATTGAAGGGCCGTCCTACGATGCACTTGTAGCAGATCTTAGCGATTCAGATAACAGAGAGCAGGCATACAGTCTCCAGTACCTTGGCATGAACCTTGGACTTGTACTTGCACCAACACTTGGCGGATTATTATTTGAAAACTATCTGTGGCTGGCGTTTATAGTAACATCAGTTGCAACATTCTCTTCAACCCTTCTGATCCTTATTTTCATAAAAAAGCTCAGTGTTGAAAAAAAGCATGTCAGCGAATATGAGGAAAAGAAAGAAGGCGTG
>NZ_JAILQF010000245.1 GCF_024699075.1 Butyrivibrio sp. | reverse complement strand
TCTTGCTTCAACCATTCGTATCGGTGGACTTGATGTATCACTTACAGAACTTCGTGCTAATGTAGTAGGAGCTCAGCTTGGTGCAAGTGCTATTCATACAAGTAAGATTGCTGCTATCATAGGTCTTATACTCATAGTTCTGTTTATGATAGTTATATTCAGAATCCTTGGTGTTGCAGCTTCAATGGCACTTGGTTTTTATTGCTGTTTCATGGTAATACTTCTTTCAGCATTTGATATAACACTTACACTTCCCGGTATTGCAGGTATTATTCTTTCAATCGGTATGGCAGTTGATGCTAACGTACTTGTATTCGCACGTATCAGAGAAGAAATTGCAGCAGGATCTGCTGTTGATAAGGCTATCAAAGCTGGTTATTCCAAAGCTCTTTCTGCTATCCTTGATGGTAATATTACAACACTTATTGCAGCCGGTGTTCTTGGTCTTCGCGGAACAGGTACAGTAAGAGGTTTTGCTATTACTCTTGCTCTTGGTATTGTTGTTTCCATGTTTACAGCACTTGTTGTAACAAGAGGAATATCTTCAATACTTTACAACCTTGGATTTAAGAATGAAAAATTCTATGGCAAAGCTAAAGCTCCTAAGAAGATTGATTTTGTTTCAAAGAGAAATATCTTCTATGCAATTTCTATCATTATAGCTGTTGCAGGAATTGCTACATGCTTATACAACCACTCAGCTGGAAATCATGCATTTAACTATTCAATTGATTTCGTAGGTGGTACAGCAACTACAGTAACATTTGAAGATGGACAGACTCCTTCAGTAGACGAGCTTGACAGCACAATTGAGCCTGCGATTATTGAAGCAGCTATGAGTGCAGATTCAAATCTCAAGAATCTTTCAATTTCACATCAGCTTGTTAATGATCAGGATCAGGTAGTATTTAAGACACAGTCACTCTCAACAGATGCTTCTCAGGCTATTGATGAGCTTCTTACAACAACTTACGGTGCTACTGATGTTACATATGAGACAATCAGTGCTACTATCAGTGATGAGATGACAAGTGATGCTATATGGGCTACAATTATTGCACTTATCCTTATGCTTATCTATATCTATTTCAGATTCAGAGATATTCGCTTTGGTGCAAGTGCTATCATCGCTCTTGCTCATGATGCTATTATGGTTATCATGTGCTACGCATTTACAAGACTTGAAGTTGGAAGTACATTTATCGCTGTAGTTCTTACAATAATCGGTTATTCAATCAACGATACTATCGTTACATTTGACCGTATCCGTGAGAATCAGCATGGAATCCGTACTAAGGATCAGCTTAAAGAACTTGTTAACAATTCAGTTAACCAGACACTTACAAGATCACTCTTTACATCTATCACAACCTTCATCATGGTACTTTGCCTGTATGTAGTAGGTGTTAGAGATATCAAGACTTTTGCACTTCCTCTTATGGTTGGTGTAGTAAGTGGTACATATTCTTCAATATGTATAGCTGCACAGCTTTGGTTCTCTATGAAGAAGAACAGTGTAGAAAAGGCTTAAACTATTCTAGAATTATTAAGACTGCAGGAAGTGTATAGCTTTCTGCAGTCTTTTGTGTTAAAAGGGAAAATTAATGTCAAAGTGGATGATCGCGGCCAAGAAGGCTGATTTTAATAAGATAGCAAAAGAGTTCAATATAAGTCCGATAACAGCAAGGCTGATCCGTAACAGAGGGCTTACCGATTTTGATGATATTAAAAGATATCTATATGGTGGACGTGAAGACTTAAGAGATGCTCATGAGCTGACTGATATTGAAAAGGCAGCTGTTATCATGAAAGACAGAATAGATTCAGGTTGTAAGATAAGGATAATCGGAGACTATGATGTTGATGGAATATGTTCGTCTTATATTCTCTGGGCAGGTCTGTCATTTGCAACCAGAGGATCAAATTCATCAAAGGCATCTGATTCAAAGACAGATTATAGGCTTCCTGACAGAATAAAGGACGGATATGGTCTTAATGAAAGACTTGTCATGGAAGCAAAGGATGACAATATCGATACTATAATTACTTGCGATAATGGTATAGCTGCTTATGACCAGGTAAAGCTTGCCAAAGATCTTGGAATGACAGTTGTAGTAACAGATCATCATGAGGTTCCTATTGATAAAGATGGAGATACAGAAAAACAGATTCTTCCACCTGCAGATGCAGTAGTTGATCCTAAACGTCATGATTGTAAAGTTAAGTTCAGAGAAATATGTGGAGGAGTAGTAGCATACAAGTTTCTCCAGATACTATTTGAAAAATATGAAGAGACAGGCTGGAAGCATTCAGCTGTAGATGTGCATGAATTTTTTAATGAAATGCTTGAGTTTGCTGCATTATCTACAGTATGTGATGTAATGCCTATTGAAGATGAGAACAGAGTCCTTGTAAGAGAAGGGCTTAAGCAGATGGAAAATTCCAGTAATCTAGGCCTTAGAAGCCTTATAAATGTTAATGGCCTCCAGGGAAGTAAAATGACAGCTTATCATCTTGGATTTGTGATAGGGCCTTGCCTTAATGCTACAGGACGACTTGATAGTGCAATGAGAGGACTTGATCTTCTTACTTCATCAAACGAGATGATAGCAGTAAACATAGCAGGAGATCTGAAAGCCTTAAATGATAGCAGAAAGACTATGACGCAGCAGGGTGTAGATAAGGCAACTGAAGAAATGGACAAGTATGGCAAAGATATTCCCAAAGTCATTGTTCTTTATCAGCCTGATCTTCATGAGTCTATAGCGGGAATAGTTGCGGGAAGAGTCAGGGAGAAGTATGCAAGACCTACAATAGTTCTAACAAATGCCAAAGAGGGCGTCAAAGGAAGTGGAAGATCAACAGAGAATTACGATATGTTCAGAGAATTGTCAGAGTGTAAAGATCTTTTCACCAAATTTGGCGGACATAAAATGGCGGCTGGACTATCACTCTCAGAGCATAATGTAGAAGAATTAAGAAGACGACTTAACGATAATTGTACGCTTACAGAAGAAGATTTTGTTGAGATCAGGCACCTCGACATGGTATTACCACTTCAGTATTTAAATGTTTCTCTTATTAAAGAATTTGATATTCTTGAACCATATGGTAATGGCAATGATAAACCATCCTTTGCTGCTCGTGATATAAGGATTAAAAACGGACGTATTATGGGCAAGAACAGAAATTGCGGCAAATATAGGATTTCTGACGATAATGGCAGAGAGTATGAAATGGTTTATTTTGGCAATATGGAAAAATGGCACGATTTCCTAACAGAGCGATATGGAAATGCCATCATAGATGAGTTATATAATAATAGTATAAAAGAAGACATAGTTCTTAATATTGCGTATTATCCTGATATTAATACATGGCAGGGTAAAGAGAGCCTTCAGATTGTGATGACAGATTTTTGCTGACATAACAAAACGCCCACCGGGCAGTGGACGTTTGTTGAGCTTATTTGAATTCTAGAGGATTCTATTTAGCTCATTCATATGAGGGGGAGATAGTGCTTTCAACAACTATCTTGCATATAAATATAAAGAACAAATGTGTTCAAGATGTGTTCAAATACTAAAAAAGAAATAAAGATAAAATAATGAAAATGGGAGATACACATATGAAGCTTGAATGTTTGCTTGAGAAAATAAAATATGAAGCCTTTGAAGGAAATACAGGAAGAAAAGCTGATATTTCAAATGTAGAAATAAAATCAGTAGTCAATAATTCTAAAAACATAGAAGAAGGCTGCTTTTTTATGTGTATAAAGGGAGCCAACTTTGATGGTCATAGCGTAAGCGTAGAGGCAGCTTCCAAAAAAGCTGCAGCAATACTTGTACAGGATGATGTTGAACTTCCTGAAGGATGTACAATGCCTGTTATCAAAGTTGAGGATACGAGATATGCCATGGCATTTATATCTGCAGCATGGTTTTCAAATCCTGCAAAGGATCTTAAAACTATAGGTATTACAGGGACAAAGGGTAAGACAACTACAACATATCTTATAAAGAGTATGCTTGAAAACGCCGGACATAAGGTTGGACTTATAGGAACTATTGAAGTAATAATTGGTGATAAGCATATCCCTGCTAAGAATACAACACCAGAATCATATGACCTTCAGGAGTATATGAGACAGATGGTAGATGAGGGATGTGATTCTCTTGTTATGGAAGTTTCATCTCAGGCACTTATGCAGTACAGAAGTCAGGGTTTTGTATATGATATTGGTATATTTACTAACATAGAGCCTGATCATATTGGCCCTAATGAGCATAAGGATTTTGACGATTATATGCACTGTAAGGGGCTTTTGTTTAAGCAGTGTAAAGTAGGTATAGCTAATGCTGATGATGAGCATATGCTCAAGGTTCTTGAAGGACATACCTGCGAACTTGAAACTTTTGGCTTTTCAGAAGGATCTGATATTAGAGCGGTAAATCTTGCTTATATCAGAAAGCCTGGACAACTCGGAGTATTTTTTGACACAGAAGGACTTATTGAACTTCATGCTGAAGTACGTACTCCCGGTAAATTCTCAGTTTATAATGCACTTTGTGCTATTGCTGTTGCAAGACATTTCGGATGTACAGATGAAGAGATCACACAGGCTTTGAAGGATGCAAAGGTTAAAGGTCGTATTGAAATGGTCAAAGTTTCAGATGACTTTACACTTATGATCGATTATGCACATAATGCCATGGCCCTTAAGAGTCTTCTTTCAACTCTCAAGGATTATCGTCCTAACCGTCTTGTATGCCTGTTTGGATGCGGCGGTAACAGATCAAAGCTTCGCCGCTATGAAATGGGAGAAGTAAGTGGAAAGCTTGCTGACTTTACTATTATCACTTCAGATAATCCAAGATTTGAAGAGCCACTTGATATCATTCATGATATAGAGATCGGCATGAAGAAGACAGATGGTAAATATGTAGAGATTCCTGATAGAAAAGAAGCTATAGCTTATGCGATCGATAATGCTCAAAAGGGTGATATCATTATCCTTGCAGGCAAAGGTCATGAGGATTATCAGGAGATCAAGGGAGT
>NZ_JAILQF010000234.1 GCF_024699075.1 Butyrivibrio sp. | reverse complement strand
AAACAGCCATAAGAAGTGGTTCAATATCCGTAATATCCATAATTGCCATATTAGAAACTGCTTTCGTAAAGGCTCGATTTCTTTTTAATTCTAATATACTTTTTCTATCGGTCGCATCCGCCACACAAAATTCAATTTGTCTTTTTTGATGTAATAAAAAAACTCTTATTTATACAAAAAAACGAGAGCGTTCGAATATATTTACGCTCCCGTCTATAACTCAACAATAGAATTCCTATTAAATTATAATTTGCACTTCCTTTCTAAAATGATATAAACAGCTTCAAGTACCCCCACTTGTTTCATATCATCATAGTACAGAAGCGCCGGTAATACATTATTTTAATAAAAGCCGCTTCGAACCTTATTATATACTTCATTAACAGCTTCTACATAACAAATAAAGGATGGATGGTCTTGATCATATGGCCTTTGAAGATACATATTTTTCTTATCTAAATATGTTTCCCTAACCATCGTCCAATAATCTGGCTTAAGATAGGCTTCCTTGTCTCTAAGGTCATGAGAATTAGGAACCTGATTCCAATACCACTGATCCATATTTACAAATCCTGTTTTACGATGAATTAATCGGTGTAGTCCATACCCATTCTTCTTCACAATACAAACATCAATATAAAACGGTGTCTTATTTCCTTTCTTAAACACCATCCTCTTTGTGGTTAATGCAGATGTTGAATCGTCACAATCATCCCAGCCATTACGTTCTAAGACTGTATCATATGCTTCTCTCACATCTTCCTTCAAATCAGATGCTTTTGAATAATCATCAGCATTAAGAATTAAAAGATTAAAATCGAAATCAATAGGCTCGTTAGCATTCTGCGTAATCATATTACGCTTCTTACTACCAACAACATTCATCCTGGCATCAATCTCATAACTTTTCAATTCCTGAACAAGCTGATTTACAATGTCCGCACAATCATGATAAGCACGAGCAAGGAAATCTTTGTCTTCTACCCAATGGTACATATTATACTCCTTTCACTTCCCCATGCCTTCCATCTAGTATCATCACTAAATCGTTAAATAATACCACATTTTTGATAACTTTTACAGCAAAATATAATTTACTTTTGTGGTAAACCTAGCTTCGTTGCCACACTATCACCTATTGCTACAACCTTATCTGACATCATTTTTTTACTTGGAATTAATAATGCATCTAATTCCCTAATACAGTTCTTTAAGTACTTCAAACTCGAATCAATACGCTTTTTAGACTGCTTTCCTTCTTTCGTCTTCGTATCTAGGCTATTAATTTCAGCTTCGATTTGGAAAACACAACTTTCTACTCCTGCAATAACTGGATTCAGCATTGGCAACATTTTATACTTATCTACAATTACAAGTTTGCTAAAAGTTAATAACTTAGCGCATTCATTAAGTGTAAATTTTTCTGAGGTCTTAGACATAACTGCAAAAAAGAGACGTTGAACTTGCCCCCGCTAACCCAAGCATTGCTCCTCCTCCAGTAAGAATCGCAGTACCTCCAGCCATTCCAAGTCCACCCGCAGCCAAAGCTCCACCGCCTATTGTTGCCAACGCAGCGTTTGTAGCTGCAGCTCCAGACAATCCCGCAACTGCTTCACCAGCAAGCACCACTGCTATTTCAGGTGCAAATGCCAAAGCAAGTCCGCCTGTTAATGCCGTTGCTCCAACAGTTGCAACCGCTCCTATTGCAACTTTTTTACCTGTTTCTTTTAGTTTAGATACATAGCTATTATAGGTTTTAGCTATATCATCAATCATAACCTTCTCAATCATTTTTTGACCTTTGGCAAACACATCATAAAGATATTTATTCGAATATTTTAATCCTTTAAATAAATCCTTATCGTTGTCAGTCAGTGGGTAATATGCCTGAAACAATACTAATTCCAAGGTCAAAAGATACAACCATCCCTTATTATCGGTTTCTGCATCAGTTAGATAAATTTCACCAAATGCTTTTTCTTCTGACATGAAATAATCATCGTCATCAATATCAAAGCTCTTCTTTGTTGCCACCTGCCAGCGTTTATACCACTCTTCTTTTATGAGCTTATGCTTGGCATTCTTCTCATGTTCAATATCATACTGAACAGAAAGTGACTTCAAGGAATACAAAAGCCGTGTCTGCTTGTCATTTAAAGTCAAAAACTTATAGCCAAATTTAAACCGGTTCTTCTCCAATTCAGCCTTTTCCTTCATATACTTATCATAAGCAGCCTTAACATCGTCTTTAATGTACTCAGCATCAGATGCACAGGCAAATACAAGCCTTCCGATTCCCACATAATTGACGGTCAAGAAAAACTCTTTGCAGAATACAGCTTTATTTCCTTTAGATTTTATTGCTGCTTTAACGGCGGTTCCTGATGTGTTAATTACAACAAATGTACCACTCGAAACAGTAATCATTCTTGTTAAAGATCTACTATTAAAAGGAATGAAATTACGTGGCTGTAGTTTATTCAAATCCTTAAGCGATGAAATATCTTTCTCTTTAACCTCATCTATAAACCTTCTTACCATATAGCAAGCACGAACCAAGCATTCATTTATTATTACTGGCTTAGCCTGATCTGCTACATAGTGACCTATTCCCATTTCAGTACGAAGATCAAACGGAATTGGATTGCCTGCTTCATCTTTTATAAGTGTTCCATTAAACAGTTTGGATACCCACTCAGAAAAAATCTTAGGCTGATTAATGTTGTCGGAATTTTTCTTTTTGAATATTGGCAAAGATGATAATTCTTTGATTGTGGCAAGCAAAGGACCTGGAATACCTGTGCCCCTTCCAGTACCATTTAATACACTTTCGCTGGAACCATCAAAATCACTTACCAGATGCCCAATCCAATTTATAGTTCCAAATAGAATCTTTTCAGAAAAAGTTCCACCAATAAAACCATCTTTTGTAATCTTCACATGAATGAGATTTCCTTGCGTATCCGTACCTAATCCTGTTCCGGTAAACTGCATGCCAATAGAACAAACGAGTCCTAGAATTGTTGGATGATGAGAAAAGTCTCGTAAATGATGTTGCTTCCCACCACCAAACTCATTAGTAAGAGCATCACCAGCCATAGGAAACTTTCTTTCAAGGAACTCAATAGCCCCCTCTAAATCGTCTTTCTTGTATCCTTGACTTTTTGCAAAAGCTTTTACAAGACTATCCGCTTTTTCATTCCCCCACTTATGAGCTTCATCCAACGAAAATTTCTTGCCCCAAAGCACACTTAACGCACCAGTCAATAGGCCACATGCTGCTGCAAGCTCATAATCAAGCTTATCTGCATTGGATAATGTAGGTTCGAACTCTGCTGCAATATTGTCTTCAACAAGTTCATTTGGAATATATTCAGAATAAACAATTTCTGATGTTCCAATTTCACCCACCAATTCCTTTGATGAAACTTGGATTTCATATTTAATATCCAGCGATTTATCCACTTCTTGCAGCAACTGTAATTTATTCATATCAACCTCACAAGAATATTCTTTCTACGATACATCAATTATATCAGAACACGATTTATGATTTCAGTATATCCCATAAAAAATCATCCAGCTGTTTCCTTAAAATCCCATCAGCATCTACATCTCCAAATCCATGATAATACTCCTCAGCTACACCACCAGCGATAGCTCCAAAGGTGTCTGAATCACATTCCAAGCTATAGATATTTCTCATGAAGCTCTCATAATCCGTGCTTTCATAGAAGCATCTCATAGCTGCAGGAACAGAACCTTGACAACTCTCATTCCACTTATAGCGAGGACGAATTTCACCCAAGCTATAACCAATGCTATACTCGTACTCATTAACTGGATATTCCTCCAGCACATAATCGTAAATTTCCTGCTTGGTCTTGCCGTGCTTTGCCATCCAAATGCAAGTTGCAGTAACTACCGCACCCTTTATTCCTTCAGGATGATTGTGAGAAACTACAGCTGTAGCCTCTGCCATGCGCTGCATCTCGTCATAGTCCTCATAATAATCGCCTACAAAGGCAACTCTCATTGCCGAGCCATTTCCCCAGCTATTATAAGGCTTATGTCTATTTCCATTTATCCAAAGGAAAAACTTTCCACCATAACCACAATATGGATATTGTCTACCTACGCTTACCATTGTATCTACTAAGTCAGCATCCTCAATGATTGCTTTTTTGATTGCAAGCATCATAACTGAATCATCAGTAAACTTTGCTTTTCCATTTGTCAGTAATGGTATATTTTTCCAATCAAGATTCTTTGGTCGATGGAATTCATATTGTGAACCAAGAATATCTCCTAATACTGCTCCTTTTATTGCCATAATAGTTATCTCCTCCCTTGCTTTTTTCCGCGCTTCTGATAATCAGCGTTAATTTCCTTATCCCAAGCACTATCATCAAGGCACCCATCTACCTCGCACAAACTCTCTGCCATCATTACTGAGCAAACTGCTTTGGAAACACCTGCATAAAGATTAGCTGTACCGATATCATCACAAACGTAATTCACTGCTCTGTCCTTGCGGATTCCGTACTTCTGAGCCTCAGCATAGGCATCGATGTTAGCACCGATAAAGATAAACTCCCAGCCGTATTTTTTTTGTTGGCGCTTAACCATCTTCTCAATCTTATCTCTGGAATACTTACAGCTTGCGTTCTCCATACCATCTGTAGTGATAACTACTATAGTCTTCTCTGGTCTGTCCTCTTTTCTAGCATACTTATGAACGTTACCGATATGATGAATCGCGCCACCTACTGCATCAAGAAGCGCTGTGCAACCTCTAACGTAATACTGCTTGTCAGTCATATTCTCAATCTTTTCAATAGGAACTCTATCGTGAATCACTTCGCACACATCATCAAATAGAACCGTTGAAACAACTGCCTTTTCTCCAATTTTCTTCTGCTGCTCCATCATTGAATTAAAACCACCGATTGTGTCAGACTCAAGACCTCCCATTGAACCAGATCTATCCAAAATATAAATAATCTCAGTATATCCTTTACTCATAATAATTTACTTCCTGGCATTTATTTGCCTCTCTGCAGCGAGGCATTTGTTATTTGATGATTAAATAATACCAATAGGCAAAAGAAAAAAGGTCAACCCGAAGGCGACCTTTGAAAATCCTTATTTTGACAATGGATCCAGACCATAATCAAATAAAACGATATCTATTTTTAATACATTATAATCCTCATGCTTAATGAAATATTCGACTATCACATCGGTTTGTGATATTGGAGAAAGTGCATACCCAGCAATCTTTAGAAAATCAATTGTCTCATCAAGATTCAATCTCAATCCGACAGCTAGTGCCAGCATCTTTTCCTTAGATGGTTTTACTTGCCCCTTTAGAAGTTTTGAAAAATACTGTTTAGATATATTCGCTGAAGCATATATCTCAGAATTTTTTAGTCCCTTTTTATTAATTAGTTTCTGGAGCTGTTTTTCAAACGAATCAGTGTATATTTCTTTTAACGCATCATCCAATGACTCTTTTTTTTGTGGAACTGCTCCGATGTATTCAGCAATCTCAGCAGAACACTCCTCTTCATCCAGGTGATAATCAGCTGCATCTTCAAATGTTAAAGCATCTGCAGATTCTATTCGATTTGTCCGTATAATATTCCCTATAAAGGAACCAACACGAGAAGAAGGCTCACTCGGTCTTAGATGCCTATACTCTTCCTTAAAAGCTGTCTCAACGTAACCATCATCAATATAGCTAGAAACGTCTCCGACTAATTCTCCAGATACACTTACAGAATCACTTCCAAAGACAACAAGCATGATTTCCATATCATGGTCTTCTAAGAATTCTGTAAATGAATCAACCGCAATTTGTATTCCTATTTTTTTAGGGAACCCATAGGAACCAGTGGATAACAATGGAAAAGCTATAGACTTACATTTCTTCTCATAAGCAAGATTTAGAGCCTTGTCATAGCATTTTCGCAAGATTTCCGGTTCATCCTTCTCGCCATTAATCCACCAAGGGCCACTAACATGAATAATGTACTTTGCTTTAAGATCAAAAGCATCTGTAATAGCAACTTCGCCTGGTAATAGCTGACCTATTTTCTTGCGAGCCTCAAGTAACTGCTCGTAACCTGCAGCTTTATATATGGCAGAGTCTACGCCATCACCAACTTTCACATTTGGATTAGCAGTATTCACTATGGCATCTGCTTTTACTTTTGTAATATCATTTCTGATTATTTGAAATGGCATAATCACTCTTCCTTTGTAGCATTATAAATCATCTGCTTAATTATATCCGAGGTTTCCTGGCATTCCTTCATCAAAGCAATTAGTTTTTCGTAATTACTCTTATGCTGTTCCCAAAGTTCAAAACCAACGATTTCTTCGACGTTAATTAACCGCGGTTTATACTTCTTTTCATACAGATGTAAACGTTCTATTCTTTGTTCTAAATCATTAATCCCGCGAGTTTTTGGTGATAATCGAGCATCACTGTTTATCCATTCCTCCCAATCTCGATTGCCCTTGCTTTGATTGCACTTGCCACAAGCCGGAACCAAATTATGAATTTCAGAAATATAACCAGTATGCTTTTTATTCTTGATAAGCGGATGAAAGTGATCCCACTCTGTATAACTGTCACCACAATAGGCACAACAAATGGTCTCCCTTGTCATTCCAAGAGTTTTTAAAGCTTCATTAATTTCTTCATCTGATGGCTCTATAACCGGAATGATTCCGTTTATAAATGCATTTGTAATACTTGACGTTCGCCCAACAATCTTGACTGGTGTAGGCATTCTAAATACATTTTTCATTGTAATATTCCTGCAATCCTCTACTCTTCCTTAAAAATCTTATTATCCTTATCGAAATAAACCCAATCCCCTTCATTAATATCCTCGGCTAACAAATCTGCATCTGCAACTTCCATATCAATCTCCTGCCCTGCTTCATCACGAAGTCGAAGCAGGACTTGCAACTGATAATCCTCGGGACGTTCCTCACAGCCAAAGTCCGCCGCTTGAATTCTCTTTACAATGTACTTCAAGTTAATATCTCTCTTTCTAACAATTCATCAATGCTGTTAGTTTCTATTAAGTCCCCACGTTGTATTTAATGTGCAAAGCTTTTGCTTCCACACCTTTTCAGCATCCAATGTAGCCTCTTTATCTTTAGCCTTATCACCGGTCTTATGGACAACCTCAAGAATACTATATTGGAAATCAAGATATGCCTTTGGATTCTCTTGTAAGTATTCCACGACACCTACATTCCCTTCTAAGTCTTCTTTAGTACCTCCGCCCTTGCCATTAGTCGTAGCATAGGTCTTCCATCTACCAAATAAGCCATCTTTTCCGGAAGCAGAACCAACATAGTATTTTCCAGTTTTTGAATCAACAACAAGATAAATTGCATAAACCTCTTTAAGCGCATTTGCTATTTCCTCATATTGATCCTCATTTGTCACATATTCCTGCATTGTTCTAAAGTCCCAAGCCACACGATAATAGCCTGGGAAAACATGCTTACTATCCGGATGAATAGAAACAACCAACTTCTTTTCTAACGCATCTCTAGAATACTGAACATAACTAATTGCTCCTGGCCAATCTATCACAAGTCTATCAATCAAATCTCTCATATAATCTGATAAAACCATTTTGAAATAAATATGTCCAGGACGATCATAAAAATCTTGATGTGGAAAGTCAGCCTTCTTGTTTACTTTACTTGCATCACAGCAACTAACAATCTCATAGCAACCAACAAATCTTGCGTAATTCTTGCCATCAGCGATAAAAGACAACACATACTTTTTATTCTTAAAAAAATCCACCGTTGGCTGTATGCTCTGATATTCTTCAAAGTTACTACGATCATATTTATCCCACACGTCACGGTTTTCTTTTTTATTAAATGCATGACGAATTGCAACCACATCATTTAGTTGCAATTTTGCAGAATTGATAATATCAATTAAGTTCAAAGTCCCCATCTCTTCTTCCTTCTTTTTTCAATTTTCACTACAAATATACAACTATATCATTCCCATAAATGAATAGCTTGAATGAAATAGTTCATCGAATAACACTTCTTCTGTATATTCATCACCAAGTTGATCAAACAGTTTTTTGTCAATCTGTAGGTAACCATAGCTTGGTATTCTGCAACCTGTAAAAATAATATTTCCCATCTGAAGTTTTCTTTCACGAAATTGAGGCCACTTTTCAAACGATTCCATTAATCCAGCGCTGAAATCTGGTCTAAAAGACTTTATAACATTTAACTGTTCATACTTAGATGCATAAACAAATTTTCCCCATAAATCAGGAAATAAAAACTCATATAAACCTCTATATGCACTCATAGAGGATATGACCGTATCAATCTTTACGCTATCATCCTCTTTCGCAATCAGGATACATCGTGTTTTAACTGCTCCGTCAGGATAAATAACCATACAGTTATTTATCCCTGCCTGTAACATAATCTCACTTTCCTCATTTCCAGAATTTCTAGTAACATTTCCATATGAAGCAACTAGTGTATTTCCCACTCGAAATAAAGATGAAATTCCTTCTTCTGAAAACTTGTCCAAAATATCATCTAATTTATATGAAAAAAAATCTTTATAAAAATTTAGATAATCGTTTGTAATTATTTCAAATCCCATATCCACAATTGCAACAATATTATTAGGAAAATCTTTTCTTTGAATGTTGATTGGTTCAAATTTAAGTCGTTGTTCTATACGTGTTTGTTGCTCCTGTGTTTTTCTATAGATTGCAGATAATCTATCAGAATTAACCAACTTCCTACATCCGGAAGATACCCTCTCAAATATCTCTCCCTTATTCGTAATGTATGGTGGTCTTGACCCTTCATCTACTTTAACAATTACTAGACTTTTTCCGTCAATAATAAATTTTCTTATATCATAGCTTGGCAGCGGTGTAATGCTATCACATATTAAATTCTGAATCCGTTCCTCTGACCACTCTCCACATCCAACAATATCTTTATTATCCGAAACACCTATAAAAATATATCCACCATAAGTATTGGCAAAAGCGCAAACTTCATTTGTTATTTTTTGATTCTTTACATCTGCATCCTTAAACTCAAAAAAGAAATTCTCATCATTATCTACTTCACCAGTAAAAGCTTTTAAAAATGTGCCAACATCCTCATTATTAAGTTCAAACCATCGCTTGTTATTAATATTTAGCATTATCCCCCCAATTTTTTTCTTTTTTAAACTCTTTTATATATATTCATCCTTATCAATTGATTTAATAGATTTTCAATCTGCTTCGCCTTCTGGCGTGAATCTACTAAAAATCCCATTTCAACATTTCCAGATAACCCATGATATGAAAGATTAGCTGATGAAACTAATGCTTTATTTGAGTCAACAACCAGAATCTTCGCATGAGAAGCAGCCATCTTATCATCAGACTGCTTTTCATATTCAAAGAATTGCAAATACTTTCCTTGGTACGCCAGCATCCTATCCAATGATTCCTTGTGTCTATCAATATCATTTACATAAAAGCGTACATAAACACCCTTCTGACTCTTTGCTATAATTTCATCAAGCATCCCAGCAAAATAGTCAGAAACTGAATATCCGGTCAGAAATATGCTCTTTTCAGCACTTTTTATTAACTGCTCTACTACATCTTTAGTTTTCTTAGCTTTAATCTTAAATGTATCTGGAGCCGTTACAACTAATTCAATCTTCTCAGAATTCTTTGCATTATACATCTCAAAGCAGAGACTAAGAATATCGTTAATTTCACCATCATTACAGCTTGGAAATTGCATCCTTAATTCTGCGATTACATCCACCAAAACAGAATCCGCTTCTCTTAGCGAATATGCATCAATGCTCTGTATAATTTTTGCAGCTAAATACTCCGCCTTTATACTTGAATTCCACATAATACTCCAACAAGCTCCTTGAAATAACCCATTTCCTCATGCTCAGGCAATGGAACAACCAACGCTCTATCCAGTAATCTGTTTCCATTTTCGCACGCTGTTTCAGATATCATTGTACAAGAATGACATGCAGCGCCATTAATCCTATCTGACGTAGGATTCTTCATAAAGCACTCAGGATCCGTTGTGCATGTTAATCCATTTTCTAAGGCTCCTTTTAATAAAGGAATCAGTTTTTCCATTGAACCAAGTTCGACCAATCCACCTAATGAACCTTCCTTATCTGCAGCCCCTGTATAAATAAGTAATCCACACATTTTATCACTGCTGTAAATACGTTCATGTAATGCAGATGAAGAATACCCAGATTGGATAGCCATTTCTTTAATAAGCATATGGGACAAAGTATGCAAAAGCACATACTCACCATTTCTAGGCTTAAAGTTTTCCCATCCTTTTCCCTTACAATAATCTTCATAACATGATTGATACTTCTTAGAACGTTCACTTACCTTTTCATTCTGAAGCCACTTATTAATGGTATCTCTATTAAACTCAATAAAAATACCTTCTCCATTTATCTCAACTGCTGGCAACCATTTTTCCGAACCAGCTGATTTAAGCTTTACCACGTGCTTTTGATCATCTACATCAGGTTCTGGCATTTCTAATCGTGAATAACCAAGAAGCACTCTAACCTCACGAAGTCGATGTATCTTAATCACACGTGAAAAATATTTTTTCAGACTTTCTTTTACATCAACTTCTTCAGCTTTAAAATACTTTACATCATGCTGAAACTCTACTTGCTGATGATGAGTAATGGTATTATATTCCATCTCTTTAAGTTCAACATAGTCTCGAATATTCTGTTCTAAACGCTTATAAGCTTCATCAAATTCTTTTCTAGTAAACTTACCTTCAAAGAATTTTTCATATCCCTTTGTCAATCCATCATCTTTGCCTAGGACATCAATCAATAATTCAATTTCTTTTCTATGTTCGGCGACTAAATCATTAATTGGATTAGTCCATGGTGGAATTGAAATAGCTGTTCTAGTAACTGGGAAATAAACATTTGATGCGCCACGCTGGCTTGGCACCAAAGCTTTTTTACAAATTTTTTTAGGTGCATTTGGTCTTTGTGGATGGTTCCCTGAACAGTTACATCCGCTAAAGTTTTCCTTTTGCATTGCGCCGCTCATACGTCTTTTAGCTCCACAGTCACATTGAACCTCTAACTCAGCAAGTGATGATGTCGTTCCAAAAGAAAGTAAATGCATCTTTTCCTTACAATCTGTCTTGCCATGATGAACCCACCATCGCCATGGGAAATCATCCATATGCCCGTCTTCACATATCGATATAAATCTCGCA
The DNA here is from genome assembly GCF_024699075.1 of Butyrivibrio sp. The sequence goes on along the minus strand of NZ_JAILQF010000234.1, from coordinate 14,317 downwards.
GGATACGCTTGAAAACCACAATCTGGGCAAGAAGCACTACCTTGGCGCTGTTTATATTTATCTACATATAGCGGATTCTTTAATTCTTCTCGAATATCAAAAATCCTTTTACACCTATCATTTGTACATACATGCATATAAGGAAATGAAGCAACAGGTATATTCTCCTTTCCTTTTGTGCTTGGCATATAAAAATGCCTTACATTCATAAATGATGCAAGTCGAGCATCTCTTATTTCAAGACCAATATTATTGGCATTCCAATACTCTATATCAAGGACGGTAAGTGAATCATGTACAGCATCCATGATTGAACCTGGTCCATATGTTGTAATAAGCTGATTTGGTCTGATTTCTCCAAGTTTCTTTTCAAACACTATACCTGTCCTCCTTCCTCATAAAGATATACTGTTGACGACTGTTCAACATCACGCATCGAATTAAGCGTTGGCTTTTCTTTGTCTGATGACAACTGTCCATAATAACTTAAAAGTCTCTTGTTGTTTTCAGTATTAGCCACAAAGTAGTATAGATTATCATCTTTAGCAATCTCTTTCCAAGTACTAATAAATGCATCCATATCCTCTTCTGCAGAATCATAAGACGATGGCGCTACAACGGCTACTCGATCTAATACTTTCTGTTTGACTCTATTAAGCTCTTCTTCAGATATAGTGAGTATATTTGAAGCCCCTTTGTTACCGGCCATTATTTCCGTTTGTAATCTAAGAATCGATACCACGAGGGCATGAAGAACTCTATCACGCGCTCTTGCCGCAAATGGAGTTGCCGTTGTTCCTTCTACATACCGATACATCTGAGAATGGAAACCAACAAAGTTCTCATAATTCGATAGATCCCTTGGCCTATATGGATTGTAAACTGTAAAAATCATTCCAGGATACTTTCGTCCAACACGGCTGGTAGCCTGAATATATTCAGAGTTCTGCTTAGGCTGTCCAACAACAGCCATTAAGCCCAAACGGTCAACATCCATACCAACAGCAATCATATTGGTTGCAATAACAACATCATAGCAAGTCTGGCGCTCTTTACCTGGCACAAATGGTTCAGCGAGCTTCTCAAGTATTTCTGCAATCTGATAAGACGGAATTCTAGAGGTAATCTCCTTCTTTCCATCAAATCCTAAATATCTCTGTCGTGCATTTTTATATTTCTTTTTTAAAACTTTAAGACGGCTGCTAATATCGTCGTCTAAAAGTCTAACAGCACCACCAAGTTCTCTAATAGAGTTAAAATAACCTACAAGTGTATAGTATGGGTCGACATAGTTCTGATACTGCGAATCCTCCGAAAGAATAAATGCCTCTTGCAATAGTACAGAATACAGTCTTATAAGTGTTGTTTTAACAGATTGCCCACTAGCGCAAACTCCAACATACTGTCTAAAAGGCTTTTCCCCTTTCTTCAGCATCTCTTTGATATCAGATTCGTTCAGTTCGCTTATATCCTTTGTAACTAAAGGAACTTCGCGGATAAAATAAGAATCTCTCGTATCGAATCCACTAGGTGGGAATTGTGCATAGTTTTCTCTAGCATACAGACATTTTATCTGCTCACCAGCATTCTTTATTGTCGCTGTAGATACAACATACTTAGGACGAATCTTCCTTCCTTCTCTTTCGATACAGCACATATCCTCAACGACAGTTTCATAGCCACCATAAATCGTACCTAAAGGTCCGGATATTAAATGTAACTCATCTTGGATAATCAATTCCGGTGGATAAAATGGCTTACAGGCTTCAATAACACATGGCTCTAACCCATTTTTTGTATCCTTGTTATGACGCCTTCCTACTAATTCTTTATCATATCCTATAGCTTGGTAGCCATGCCTTGGGCAATAACGATCAGTTCGACCAAACAGTAATCCCACTTGTTCAGACCATGGTAAACGCGCAAACTTATCTACCGTCGAAATTATAACCGTAGGACATTTTGCATATATCTCTTCATCAACAAGATACACCGGTATTGTTTTTCCATTATGTTTAGAATACTTACAATTATCATTTGAGCAGGTAATCTTTACTGAATGAAGCTTCGTATTTATCTCATAATTACTATTGTTAATTACACGTCCACAATATGGGCATCTAATAATTTGTTTCGTTACTTTGCGAATAAACTCTTTTCGCTGATATTCATCCTTTTCGTAATCTTCAAATTTGTTTGGTGTTACACCACCACCAACCCAAAATCCAATTGAAATTGGTGTTTTTCCAAATTCAGCATTACCTGTCTTTTCACTTCGTTCTCTTAAATCTTCCATCGCAACAATAAGTTTTAGAAGACGATCTCTTTGCTGCGTTGTAAGAAGTCTTAGTGTGTAACGCAGAAATACGGTTACTCCGCCATCTTTCTCATACTCGTTCTCATCTTTTGCTGTCAACCGACGATAAGCTATAGTAAATGCTATAAGGCCTAAATATGCTTCTGTCTTACCACCACCAGTTGGGAAATATAGCAAATCAACTATTTCTCTCTCATCAGACTCTGCATTCATCAATCCCTTAATGTTCTGTAGAATAAATGCAATCTGGAACGGTCTCCATTCACTATGATCTTGTTTCAAGCCCTTTTCAGGAATATCTCTCATATAGTCACTAAGACTGCATGGAATACCTCTGCCACAATCCTTTGAGTATGCTGTTATACTTCGCTGAAGATACATTGCCTGGTTCATAAACGTAAAAGCCTTAAAAGCCTTTTCATCGTTTTCCACCAAACTAATACCCTCGTTCATCCTGCGAAGTGATTCTTCACATCTACGAATAATCTCTTTACCAGTATTTTCAAAGCTTGAATCCTGCATGTCAGGACTTTCTTTTAATTCATTCTTAATCCAATCGCCGTAAAGAGCTGTTAATAATCTAAGATTGGCAACACTTACCTCTTTCTTCTTAGGTGAACCAAGCTGTAGCATTGAAAATGCATGATCTGGCACATCAGAAACTTGCGCACTTACACTAGGAATCTCGTGGTCTGGAATAAAAGAAGATGTTATTAAATAAGCATTCTGTTCTTCTTCATGCTTATTCCACATGGCTGCACATCCACGGCCTCTGGCATAAACAGGTCGTCCCTTGTAATAATATTCATCATCAAGCTCTTTCTTTCTACAAATATACTCTGGAGTAAATATAGATTCTTTACTTGGTGATGAAACATGTAATTCAACCTGGAACATCACATGCTCATACTCTTTTTCGCCGCTACCTTTATCATTATTATGCAGGTATACTGACACCATTTTATATCCATTATCAAGTGGCATCTGGATCACATATAGATAAACATGTGCATTAGTTTTAAGAGTAATCTTTTTAGCACGACCAATCTCAGTCATACTTATATTTACAGTTTCACTTTGCTGAACACGAACATATACTTGACGCTTCTTTTTTTTCTTATTTTCAAGGTCTTCCTCTAGTGTTTCATCAACCACTTCACCATCCCCGACTTTGTCAGCAACGTAAGTTCCCCATAATACATCCACACTTACTTCTTCAGTATCTGCTCCAATATAAAATGATACACCAATAGAGGATGGTTTCTTAAAACCACCCTTTGCTGTCTCTTCGGGTTCATCATCTTCAAGTACTACTGATTCTGTAGCATTACCATCTGAATCTAGTCTACCTTCTGTAAACTCGATATCATTGTAATTTTCATCCTCAGTTATTGCAGAATCTGCTGGATATAACATACCTGTTATATAACTATTTGTTGGAAGCTCTGTAAGTGCCTCATCTTCTGCCGTAGGACCAATCAAATCCATACGAACTGCATCAAGCATTTTCTTCCTTACTTGTGCATATAAATAGTCGCTACGCTCCGCCATTATAACCTCCCAATTTTTCTAGTCTTCTAAATTCTTTACCTCCGCTGCTAAACCAGCTACATATTTCAAAGTGTTTCCAATTTTAATGTCATCTCCAGGAACAAGACGATATTTCCACGCTTTACCATCTGCATCAACTTTTGAAGCACATTCACACCATTTAACACCGGCACGAGCTTTCTCTTGAACATCATCATTATTAACCTGGTTAGCAGCCTTTACTTCAATCATATATTTACAATCCTTTGTCTCAACCAAGAAATCCGGATTGTATTGCTTACCCGCCTTATAGAACAGTCCGAGCTGATTAAGTGGTGGTTTGATAAATCGAATAACATCTTCATCATCTTCTAAGACAACAGATAATCGTCGCTCATCATCACTATCAAAAGCATTCTCTGAATAATAGGACTTAGTATATCCTGTAAACAAATAGTTTTTAATATTCTTTTTGTCAGCAACTTCCTTTTTATAATCCAGCTTGCTTTCAGTATTCTTAAGCTTTGTCTTTGCAAAAGAACCAAATACAATTAAGTCCTGCTGAACGTTATAGACAAATTCTGTATGCTCTTCTTTTGACGCATATATCTGTTTTCTTAAATCGTCTACAATTACAGTTGCATACCTTCTTATGATTTTCTTTTTTGTTTCCTCATCTCCATCTATTAAGTTCAAATACTGATTAACTACATCAAGAATAAAATCAGCATCGTCGTAACTAAATTCAGGAATACCTTCCAATAGAGAGCAAGCTAGTGTATTTACCGGATCATCGACCATAAGTGGATCAGCATCGAGTGTCTGGAGCAATTTGTTGTTCACTGCATCATAGCGTTCAATTTTAGAAGCAGCCACTTCAAAATCTTGAATACTACGCTTTACCGTAAATGGTTTGAAATCTACTGTAGAGCTGTAACTAATTCCAATCTTTGGCACAGAAATAGCCACCTTTTTTAATTCCTCAAACTTCTTTACAAAAAGCTCTTTTACATACAGTTCTGGCACATTAGCTTTTTTCTTGTTCCAAGATTCAACAAGAACCTCTCCACTAGGCTTATCATTTATTGACTCACTTGTAGTTTGTTCATTCTGTCCTGAGCCTTGTTTAGTATCAGCTCCCTCCACACTACCATTTTCTGATGCAATATAATCAAATAATGTCATCTGAGTAACAGAATCATCCTCTTCTTGCTTCTTTGGCGTTGCTTTTTTTACATAAGCCTTCTGATATTCTTCATATAACTTATTAATATCGTCAGCGGATGTTACACTCTGGAAAGACTTAACATTTGCATTCTTAAGTGCATCATCAAACAGTGATAACTGTTCTGTTTGGACAATAGGTTCTACTTTCACAGCTTCGGTTTCTGGAATATCTTCATCATCAAGGTTTCTCTGTTTAAAAATAGGATTTTCTTTAATATCATCAATAATCTCTCTGTAGTGATCATGTGCAACTATATCAAGAGTATCAATCTCTTCCACACCAGTTATTTCACCAAAAGGCAATCTTAACCCTCGTCCTATTGTCTGAAGGGCTAAAATGTCACTCTTAGCTGCATTCAATGGGATAATAGTAAATAGATTATTTACATCCCATCCTTCTTTCAATTTATAAACATGTAATACAATCTCAACAGGATTTGTATTCTGCTCAATCGTTAAGAGTTTCTGAATATTTTCTTCAGTCTCTTCGCCTCTAGTACTTGAATCAATCTCAATTACTTTTCCAACATAGCGTCCACCAAAGAAAGCATCCGAATCGATCTTTTCTTTTATCTTCTTCGCATGCGTTGTATCTTTACATGCCACTAAGACAATAGGCTTTACTTGTTCTAACCCATTGTCTACACAGTACTTATATACAATTGCTTTTCTTCTCTCATGAAGCTTAATACCATCTTTAAGCTTCATTTCCTCAATATCATCTTCTGAATATCCTGCAGTATTAGTTCGACCCATAACTACAGGTATTTTCAAAAATTTTCCAGCTCCCTGCTCTAAACCATATCTAAAAATAATATTTTTGTTTGTTGATTTTGGAGTTGCAGTAAATTCCAATCCTAAAACTGGATTTAAATAGTTAATTGCCGTTTTGGATGCTGGTGCATAATACCTATGCGCCTCGTCCATGCAAAATACAAGATCATCAAATGATTTCAACACATCTGCAAAAGAGCCACCCAAATTTTCGTTAAATTTGTGGAACTTAAACTCCAAGTCTCCACGGGTAAAAATCTTAGATATGTTAAAGATAAAAATCTGAATTTCTGAAGTCTTTTCAATCTGTAACTCACTTTGAACATATCTAACAGGATAAGAAAGATAGTTTTCACCATCGTATACCTTCGGTCTACCCATCTCTGCTTCTAAGCCTTTAAACATATACTTTGGATGTCCAGGTACTGTTTCACGACGCATCTTGTCATAGATAGTGTTACCTGGCGCAAGAATAAAGAAGTGCTTGTATCCCTTTGTCTTGTATAAATAGTAAATACAAGCCCCCATTAATCTTGTTTTTCCAATACCAGTTGTCATATCAAAACAAAATGAAGGAAAATCAAATTCCTTATCAACCGATATCTTATGAGGTTCTTGACAATTCTCCGATGCTATCTTTTCTGCATCAGCTTTTGCAGCTGTTTTATATTCTAGTTTTGAACTAATATCATCGAAACACTTTAAAGCCTCATATTGAGGATCACGCAGGCTCATAGCCCATTTTATTTTTTCTACAGAGCTCATTAATCCTGCACCTCACTTTCATAATCAAAACTGCATTTATCCAATAAGTCTTTTGGAATCTTCTTAACTTCAACATTTTCTGGAAGCATCATATCTGCTTGATTCTTTTTGCAATAAATCAAAACACTTTGGTTTTCACCCACATTTTTCATCAAAGAAACAATATACTTTGAATTAACATACTCTTCGGTAATATGGATAAATCTGTTTTCAGAGGAATGCCCTTGAAAATCTCCATCCGGAAAATACTTATATCCCTCAATCTTGCAAATAGCTTCACATACCATTTCCCAAGTGTATTTAGGATTTATTTGATATACTGGCAAGTATTTATTTCTAATTAGTAATGGTTCTGCTAATTCGTAAAATCTGTAACCACCACCACCATTCCAATTAACGTTTTTACTAATTCCGCCTTGCTCACCATCTATTACTTTGTCTATTCTAACTTTGCAATGAGTGTAACAATGCTCTCCTAATTCTATTCCAATCCATTTCCTTCCTAATTTCTGAGCCACAGCAATAGTTGTACCAGATCCCAAAAAAGAATCCATTATTAAGTCACCAGGATTTGTAGCAATATTAATAATTCTTTCTATGAGTCGTTCTGGTTTTGGTGTCGCAAATGAATTATCTCCAAATAACTCGTTTACTTCTTTCTTAGCTTCTTGTGTATGTCCTACATCTTTATTAGTCCACCATGTCCAAGGCACTATTCCTGTATTTTCAGATAGGTACGTTTTTTTCCTTGGCACACCTTTTCCATCTTTACCAAGCCAAATTCTTCCTGCAGCTATTTCTTCCTCAAGTCGTTCTTTTGTAAATCTCCAACACAAATTTGGAGGTAGTGTAATCTCTCGTCCTGCTGGTGTTACAAAAGTGTAGAATTGATCTTTGGTACCATGCCCAGCTTGTGCAGTACAATCAGTAGACGTCCATGGTCCTCTAGGATCATTATCTGGATTTTTGTAATTCTTTGCTTGTTCAGGACTTAAGGATAGTTTGTTTCGCTTCTTTTTAAACTCATCATAATCCTTTGCATACACTAGAATATATTCATGTCCGTCACTTATAGCTGCACGCATATCTGGCGATGTTCTCTTCTGCCAAACAATCGATGCTACGAAATGATTTCTGCCAAATAGCTCATCGCATAACACTTTCATGTAAGCCTGTTCATCATCATCAATACTAATCCATAGACTTCCATCTTCCGATAAAAGTCTCCAAATGATTTCTAATCTAGGTTTTATCAAACTAAGCCATTGGCTTTGCTCAAGATTATCATCATACTCTTCAAAAGCACTTCCTGTATTATATGGTGGATCTATATACACACATTTAATCTTACCCCTGAACTCATCTTCAAGTGCTCTTAATGCTAAAAGATTATCTCCATGGATAAGCATATTCTCTGCATTTTTTTCACCATAAGATTTGTCCTTATCTTCGATAAGAATTCTTGGTTCAAGATTTTCTTCTTTATACTTATTTACCCATGTGAGTTCAAGTTTCCCTTGCTTTTCCATCTGCTTAACTCCTAAAATCTAATAACTACCTTTGCAAACAATTTAGGCATTATATAAAGCTCATTTTCAAACTCTTCTTTCATGTTGTTAGCTTCAGCTTCTAATTTTCCAAAGGTCTCATGAAAATTTTGTTCTTTCAAAACTTGTTCCTGTTTTGCTTGCTCAATTTGTTTCTTTAACTCTATTTTCTCTTTAAATCGGTTTTCATTTTCATATTTTTCTGTGAGTTCATTGATTAATGAATCGTCCTTTATACTTAAAATACACTCTTCTTTTCTTAAGGACAGCCAATTATCAACACGCCTTTCATTTGCTTTAATCAGCTGATTATTAGAATTCATATATTCTTGATCAAGGTATTTTTCAACTCGATCTATCAATGTGCTTATTTCGGAATTATCCGGTGTGGCATTTACCAACTCATCATCAATAAGAGTATCTTTAAGTTCTCTGATAAGCCCGTCTTTAGCCGCATATATCTTTCCTTCACTATCAGCAATCTGAAATACTGAATTTATCAAATCATTCTTCTTATAGTAGCCACCGACAATCAAATACCCATGCTCTATCCCTGGTATCGTGATACCATTTCTTACCTCATAGTATTTTGGATAAGTGCCCTTTTCATGGTCTATTTCAATAGCATTCCAATATTCATCTTGTTCTTGATATTCTTGAATCTCTGAAAGAATTCGTTCAAATTCTTCCTTATGTTGTTCTGGAGCCTCTTTAATGATAATTGCTTTTAACTGCTCCATTTTTTTATTACGTTTTTTATCCAACTCTTTTTCTAAAGATTTAAATTCTTTTGTAAAATCGTTAGATGTCTTACATTGTTGATATATATGTGAAACTCTTTTTTCAAAGTCACCACCGCTTTCGAGCAATCCTATTGCTCTATCAGATGCACCAAATACACCTTTGAACAACTCAAACTTTTGTGAAAGAATCTCGTATACTCTTCTATCCGCAACATTCTGAGTATTTAAAAGATTAAATACAACTACATCATTCTTTTGACCATATCTATGGCATCGCCCTATTCGCTGCTCAATTTTCTGCGGATTCCATGGTAAATCGTAATTAATTATTGTATTACAAAACTGTAGGTTCAATCCTTCAGAGCCAGAATCAGTCACTAGTAGAATCTTATAATCTTCTTTAAAAGCCTGCACAATAGCATTCTTTATTTCAACATTCCTGCTACCAAGATATTTCCCAAAATTCTTAGCCTTCCAAGCTTGATACAATTTCTTTGTTGTATCATCACTAGTCGAGCCATTGAATTTTAGAATGTCACCTTTATAACCTTCTTTTTCTAACTCGTCATAGATGTATTGCTGAGTTCTCACAGACTCTGTGAAAATAACAATCTTCTGCGCAATCCCTTCATTCTGTTGAAACTCAAACGCTTTTCTGACAGCTGTCTTCAAGGCTGTCATCTTAGCATTTTTAGTAATCGATTCAGCTGTATTTATTATTGCATCTATTTCATCAATCTCATGCTGAATAAACTCATTTACTCTTTCTCTTGGATATAATTCTTCTTGTTTATGCTCAGAGGTGTCTTCTTCCAATTCATCGTCATCAAAGAAACTAAAGAAAAAATCCAAACTTTCTTCAACACTTTCTTCGCGTGTGGTTTCTTTTAGAACTACTAATCTTTCACGAAGTACTTTAAAAGTATCTGCAACAGCCATACTGGATGATGCAAGAAGCTTTCTAATTACTGAAGTAATCAATGTTCTATGTGAATTAGGAAGCGCAAAAAGTATTTCCTTCTGCAGATAATTATTTATCATCATATAAAGCTGTACTTCTGGAAGAGAAAGCTCAAAGTCTACTGTCATTTCCTTTCTTTCTGGAAATTGAATATAGTCCGAAACTTCTTTTCGAAGTGTACGTTGAAGAACAGGCATAACCTGATTCTTTAAATCTTCATATTGCTCATTTTTAATGTAGCGTTCTGAAAAAACAGCTTTGCTATAAAAGATTCGTTCATCAATAAACTTAACCAGTCCAAATAAATCCAATAAGCTATTTTGCATAGGTGTAGCCGTAAGCATGAGCTTCGGAATATTTTTAGTCAACTCAAATAGATTATTGGCCATTATAGAACCATTTTTATGAATATTTCTTAGCCTATGTGCCTCATCGAAAATGCAAAAGTTCCAAGCAGTCTTTAGAAATTCCATCTTTCTTCGTGACGCAAAATTATAAGAAACAATCACAACTGGATTTTTCTTTCTTACGTATGTTTTATATTCATCCCAATTACTACTATCTACTATTAGTGAATCAATACTAAATTTCTCATCCAATTCTACCTGCCACTGTTTTCGAAGGTTTGAAGGCATAATTAAAAGAATTTTACAGTCACCACTATTAATGAGATACTTCAACACCAATCCAGCTTCAATAGTTTTACCTAAACCAACTTCATCTGCGAGAATTGCTCCACCCAGTTTTAGGGCAGCAAGAGAAAACGTAAAAGCCTCAATCTGATGAGGATTCACGTCTATATCCGCCGATGTTAAACATCTATATGGATTATTATTCAGTTCTTGTTGCTTTATCTCAGCATATGTAGCTTCAACAATCCCCACTGAATCATCTCCTAAGTCAATTTATAACTGTTTCTTAAGCTCCTCTGCGATAACTTTTGCCATCATAGGCGGAACCGCATTTCCAATCTGTTTGAACTTTTCTCCACGATTTCCTTCAAAATAATAATTATCAGGAAAAGTCTGTAATCTAGCCGCTTCTCGAACAGATATAGATCTACACTGATTAATATCTGGATGTATAAAATAATGTCCATCCTTCGAAAGATGTGCTAAAACCGTATGGCAATAATGGTGATTTCCTTCTACTACTTTATATCTATCTAAAAAAGATGTTTTATTTCTATGTGTTATTAAATCTGCTGGTAAGTCCGTATATTTCAATCGTTCTCCATTATTCCAGGCCTGTATTGCTAAACGATATATTTCAACATCCCTAGGGTTATTAGGTCTAACAACATGATGTGTTAATACATCATTTCTTGTACGAATATTGTTCCTTCTAACGTACGTACTTGCTTGATTAAATGGCAAATATACTCGTTCCTCATGGCCACGTTGAACTGGTGGCAAATCGCAAAGCAAATCATTTACCAACGCATTAGAATTGATAATCGGGAATTTGGGATAAAAATGGTTAGTTCCTTTTCTCCAGCCAATAATGATTATTCGTCTTCTATTCTGAAGCGTTCCAAAATCCTTTGCATTTTGTTCCTTCCACTCAATTTCATACCCGACACGTTTTAACTGAGCCTGAAGATTTCTAAATGTATCTCCACCATTAGCTGATTTTAGTCCGGCAACATTCTCAAACACGAACATTTTAGGCTTATATCTGTTCAAAAAACGTGTATACATCTTATAAAGCTCATTCCTAGGATCTTCCTCCATCGGAATATTCATATGACTACTCTGTGCTCTACCAACAAGCGAGTATGCTTGGCAAGGTGGCCCACCAATTATTAAATCAATATGTTCAATGCCATCTTCCTCTATTATTTCATCAACACGTTCGAAAATAGATTTAAGTGTTTTATTCGACATTTCCATATTAATAACTGTTTTGGTGACCTCTAAAGGTATCTTCGCAAAAAGCTCTTCACGTGTTATCTCACCACGTTCATACCTATAATAGAGACGCATGTTATTTGTTTTTTGCAAATATAAAAATGCAGCTCTTGTCTCAAGTGTCTGTGCTGCAGCTTCATTCATTTCAATGTGCGCAATGGGATTAAAGCCCGCCTGAACAAACCCCTCAGACAAACCACCAGCTCCAGCAAATAAATCAATAAAATTTAGTTTTGTATCAATAAACATATCTTCGATGTCCTTACTTTTGTTATTCGGAATATTTGTTCAACTTTGCTTCAGTTTTTCTGAAGTCTTCAACCATTAGGATTCCCTTTTCGAGTAGTAAATATTTCCCTCGCGTTTCTAAGGCAATGTATCCATTTTCCTGTAAGTCACCGATTAACGAATTTACTTTTGCTTTTGACATACCAAGTGCTTCACTTATCTCCTGTTGAGTAAGCGGAATAACCTTCTTATTTAAAACCAGAGTCTGATTATCATAAAGAAGCTTTAATAGTTTGTACTTGTCATTCAAAAATAATTCGATTCCCATATATTATCCTCTTTTTTTGAAACAAAATTACTCCAGTAATATCATAACATATGTGAATCAAAAACTAAATCTTAAGTTCTAAAAATTTAGAATCTAACTTCAATAATTTTATTTTTATCATTGATGAAAAATGCAGATTAAGGGAAGCAGTCGCTCCCCTTAATAGTTTGTATTTATAACACCTTCTCAAACACCATCGTAGCTTGTATCTTATCGCCTCCCAAAAATCCCTTCGAACCAGACGATGTAGTCGATATCGTATGTAATCTGTATCCATTAGCTGCCTGTTCATTGATAGTACGTTGTAAATTCGTAAGGCTTGATACTCCTGATCCCGTTCCAATGAACTTCTCTGTAAGTACAACCTGCACTACTAAATACATGTCGCCTTTCTTTCCTTCTGCTGCAATTGAACCTGCGTCAAATCCAAATCCTGCCATAATTAATGTTCCTCCTCATACTTTGTTCCAAGTTTAATTTCATTTGCATCTTCATCAATCTTAGGTGAAGGAATTCCACCGCAAGCCTCACGAGTTTCTTCAATAACTTTACAGATTGCTCCTCCAGGAATGACATAAACAATTTTAGCTTTCGCCTTCTTGCCAATCTTGTCATAAAGTCTTCCAGCACTCATGGTGTCGCCCTGAACCGTATAAGCGCTGTTAGCTACATAGCCAACTTTGCCTATTCCCTTCATCTTGACCATAATAGCCTCGGCATCATACTCATTCTTAGGCTCTTTCTTGAGCTTTACCTTCATCCCCTTCTTCATGAAGTCATTACCAAAATAGTGATTACATCCTGTTAATGTGAAATACTGCTTTGCCATGATGAATACCTCCTTTACTCTATCTCATCATCTTTTCCAAAATACTTTTCCCGAATTTCTTTAGGAAAGTAATCTGCCGGTTCTACATACGTTAGTTCTTTTCTTAGTCGTGTTTCTTTGATTTCATCTTCCCCTTTCATCAAAAATTGAGGCAATTCGAGAAATGATCCATCTTCTTTAGAAACCACTATTGCATCGTGCCCATAGCCACCAATGTAGTTTGCATCTTCCTCAGCTGTAAACATGTATGCTGTCTCGTATTCAACGCAAGTATCAGCATTTGGTTTCCTATGTTTTCCAATCTCCAAAGCTTCCTCATATGTAATCATTACCATCTCCTCCTTCCACGGCGACCGCCGCCATTGTTCATTTTCATAAGTTCTGACAACACTGCAAATGGGAAAATCAATATACATAACACAACTAACATGGCTTTTACCTCCTGAATAAGTTGGTTGCTTTCTTTCTATGATTAAATAATAGCAGCTTAACTGTCCCAAAATAGGGACAGCATCGCGAAGTCAGTATTTTCAAGACTTTACGGCTTATTGGAACCATTTTTTTGCAATAACAATCGCAAAAGTTATCGTATTTTTGACACATTTATCCTTTATAATATTCATTTATTATTGGAGAAAGCATATGAGCGCTAAAAGCCGTGATGTTATTATTTACAACAACTTAACAGAACTTATTAACAAGATATCTGTCCCAAAAAACTATCATGTCCTTATAGATGGAATTATTCAGGGAAAGGAGTCTAAAGTAATCGCTGAAGAACTTGGATTAACAAGAAAACGTGTGTACCAAATGTATTGGCAATATGTAAAATGGTGTATGGATTATACTGATATGATGTATCACGAAGATTTCCCTCCTATATCAAGAGAAGAATATTATATATTTCGAGAATCTCATAGAGGCTTAACCTATCAAGAAGAATTAGAAGCATTAAAACAATATATTTTATCTAAACAGTAAAAGAACCGGTCTCTGATTGAGACCGGTTCTATGCATTACAAATTCACCATTCATCCGTTTCAAGATTTTCCTCGAAAGAATTCAACACAGTATCAATTGCATAAACTAATTCCTGGTAGTGAGCTCTCTTTTTATCATCTTCCTCAGTCTTCCACCAGACAATAATGTCATCTTGAT
>NZ_JAILQF010000187.1 GCF_024699075.1 Butyrivibrio sp. | reverse complement strand
TTCAACTGGTTGATCCATTCTTTTTTAGCTTCAAGGTTCTTTGCGCCCGCAAGAAACATTCTTGCGACCATTCTTGAATCAATGCTACTTGTACTCAAGTTAGGTTCCTCCTACACAAGTCGATCAGTCGATAACTCGAACACCTTCGACATAAATATTGATCTTCTCTATTTCTAGTCCTGTAAATTCTTCAACCTTATACTTTACAGAGTCGATAAGGTTGTCTGCAACAGCAGAAATACTTACACCGTAAGCAATAATAACGTGAAAATTAAGTACAAGCTTCTTGTTCTGGTTGAGCTCTACGTTGATACCCTTAGTCATGTTATCAGAGCGAAGCAAGCTTACCAGTCCGTCTCTTATACTAACGTTAGCCATGCCAACAATACCGAAGCATTCCATCGCAACAGTTCCGGCATATTGAGCGATAACCTCGTTGTCTATGGAAATATTGCCCATATGTGTGTTCAATGATGAAGCTTTCATTGGTTGTCCTCCTCGTTAAATGGCATACTCTATTCTGCATAGATAGCAATATTATATGACAAGAATGACAAAAAATAAAGCGCTTCCCCTTAAAAAAGAAGCGCTTCCGTGTCAATTCTCAAAATAATTATGCTCTCTCAACAGCATTTGATCTGAGGCAGCTTGTGCATACATTCATTCTGCGAGTAGATCCGTTGATCTTAACTGCAACACGCTGAACGTTTGCATTCCATGCTCTGTTTGATCTTCTATGGGAATGGCTCACGTTGTTACCGAAATGAACGCCCTTGCCACATACTTCACACTTTGCCATCTTAACACCTCCTGTAAAACTATGTTAACTAATGATAATTTTAAATTAAAATCACATCCATGTACGCATAATGACTAAATTTATTAATAGTCTTATGCAGTCGCAACAGTGATACTATATCAAAACATTTGGGTTTTTGCAAGAAGAAATTTACATTTGATGATATTTTTTGAAAAAAATCCTTTAAAATGCACTGTTTTACCACCAATTATTTCTGCGAAGCTTCATCACCCATAGCATCATCCATCTCCTGTTTGAGCTTTGAATATTCAATGTTGAGCCATTGAACAAGTTCATCATCGCCGTTCATATTGTCGGGATGGAATATTTTCATGAGGTCTTTATATCTTTTCTTTAAAGAAAGAGATGTATCAGCACCTCTGAAAAGTACATTCATAAGACCTGCAGACTGTTCCTTGAGCCTTATATCTGCATTTGCAATATCCTCCTGAAGCATCATTCTCTCCTGGATGATACGCTTTTTCTCAAGCTCAAGATTCTTGCGGTCCATGCTCAGTTTGTCATAACCGTCCTTTAATATCTGCATTTTCTGGTCAAAAAATGAACGGTCATGCTCAAATTCTGCTCTTTGTTCCTGAAGCTTCTTGCCGGCTTTATCAATTTCTTCTTTCAGTTCACTTCGTTCCTTTTCAAGCTTC
Source organism: Butyrivibrio sp. (assembly GCF_024699075.1). The sequence goes on along the minus strand of NZ_JAILQF010000187.1, from coordinate 26,920 downwards.
TGCCACTGGTCATCAAGAGCGCTTTCCTGATTCTTAAGTCGGCAGCTCTCTTTAAAAAGGAATCGTCTTAGTTCCTCAAGAGAATTTTGATCTCCGTTGCCCAAAAGTTCGTCACTATGATTCTGATCCATGGCTCCCTCCCTACCTGCAGATATATCCTGCAGCTTCAAAACCGCCATCTCTCCTCCATAAGTGATGACACACGTTTATATGAACATGTTCATATAAACAATTACTCGGCGTCTTCTCCAAATGCCGCGTCAACGACGTCTTCATCGCTAGGCATTTCTTCCTTAGCGCCCTGGAACTTATTGATAACATCAGGTACAAGATCAAGTATCTTTGTAACTGCATCCTGATTCTTGATGTTAACAAGCTTGGTCTGTCCGTTTCTTATAACAAGAACAGCTGTTGGAGACATCTTGGCTCCAAATCCACCTGCTCCTCTTTTCTTCTTCTCTTCGTCCTTGGAACCTGCACCTACTCCCATAGATACATCTACCAAAGGAACAATTATAGTATCACCTATCTTGGTAGGCTCGCCTACTACAGTCTTTGCAGAAAGCATCTGCTGCATGCCTTCCATAAGGGAATCAACTATTCCGTCAAAATGCTTATTCTCCATATATCCTCCCGCTCATGTCCTCTTATTTGTTCATTATTCGATTAATTCGTTTCCAAACTTTACGTATATCTTTGTTAAAATAAACTCTGGCAGCTGATAATAACAGCCTCCAAAGAGCTACTCTGCCTTTAATATCTATATCTGCTTCTACTACCTTGTCATCAAAGTCAGGTTCCATCCATATATCATAGTCATTAAAAGTGTTAATGACATTTATCCCGGCAAGAAGCTGTGCTGTTGAAGCAGGGTCTCCAAGACCAAGTAGTATATCGGCATCTATTTTCTTTGGCATAATATGCCTTAATATAAGAAACAGATCCTTTTTAGCTCTTTCATAAGCCCTTTCAAATGTGGGACTTTCAAGCAGATTTTTAATCATTTCTATTTTAGCACACGCCTTAGATATTGTATAGAAAGCTTTTTCTGCGGCTTCTTCAGGCTTTTCAAGATAATCAAAGACATTTTCAAGGATATCGACCATTTTCTCTATAAAATCAAAAAATGAGTAGATATCAGCGTCATCATACGAAGGCTCTTGGTCACCTTTTTCATTATCTTCAGAAAATGTGTCATCTTCTGATCCTTCAAAAGATCCGGAATTATCATCTGTTTCAGAAGAAATGCTATCATCAGATGCATTTTCACCTTGCGGTCCATCACCTGAAGCATTGCTTTCATCAGATGTGTGTGCATTGTCCGATGTCTGCGGGTTATCAGATGTTTGCGAATCGCCTGATGTCTGAGTTTCTCCCTCTTTTTGCGTGGTATTATCGTCTTTATTAGAAGATTCACTGCCTTCAGGGTCTTTAATGTCATCATTTTGTAAAGGCTCTGATTCTACAGCATTAGCTGCATTTTCCATTGCCTGTTCAATCTTTTTATCAGACTTTTTGCGGTCCTTTTCTATTTGTTTTTCTTCAGCTTTTCTCTTTTTTTCTTCTGATCTGGGAAGAATTGTAAAGAACAATACTTTAAGATAAAAACTTGTATTCTCAGGATAGCCTATGCCTCCTCTTACAAGGTGTAAAAGCCAGTTAAAGCCTGCATCTGCTTTAATCTTATCCTTAAAGTCAACATTCTCATCAGACAGATCTGTACGCTCAATTGTTGCATGTGCTCTGTATCTGATGGGAACGAAAAGGATTATCAGTAGAAGCGCGATCACAACAAGTAAGATCACAAGCAGCACTATGCCTATTATTTTCAAAATGCCAAGAATCATACCCAGCATCACTAATCCCCCTTACTCCTGTACTCCCATTGTCTCAAGAAATCCCAACAGATCGCCGTCCATACCGCATTCAGATGCCCTTCGGGATATAGTGACTACAGTATCAAGAGCTTCGCTGTAGCCGGACGCAAGCCCATATACATGGACAGGATGGTTTCTGTAATACTTCTGGGTCAGAACACCGCAATGAATGATATCAAGCTGGTCACTCGGGTTCATTGCCTTGCATATGGCATAAACAGATATCTGTCCTGCGCCATGCTGCATTTTCCATTTAACAAGCGGAACATTCTTTAAAGATGGACCAACATATAAATTTTTATCAAATTCGCAGTAATGTTTTTTCAAAAATAATCTCCCAAAAGAATCTACTCAGTTTATTGAGTTAACTCCAAAATACTCGTCAAATATGCGCTTTGCAACAGGAACAGCCATATGTCCGCCGCTTCCTGCTTTTTCCATAATTATTGTAACACAAATCTGCGGATCGTCCTTAGGTGCAAATCCGGTGAACCAGGCATGTGAATCAGTTGTAGAATCCGAATACTCAGCTGAGCCTGTCTTACCAACCGCATTATAAGAACAATCTGCAAGATTCTTGGCAGTACCTGTAAGAACAACCTGTTGCATCATGTCTGTAAGAATATCTGCTTCTTCAGAAGTCATGAGAGTTCCATAAACTTCAGGTTCAAAAGACTCCACTGTCCTTCCATCAGCCGATTTAACACCGGTTACAAGATACGGCTTCATCAAAGTTCCGTTATTGGCAATAGCCATAGTTATCATGTTCATATGAAGAGGTGTAACTGATGTAGTTCCCTGACCTATAGACAGCTGCATCTTATCTTCATCAGAAAGTGTCGTACTTGCTGTTGCCGTACTCTTTGAATACGGAAAATCAAGGTCGAGCTCCTGATTGAACAAGAGGTCGTTAAGAGTATCAGCAAATTCATCCTGATCAAGCGTAAGTCCTATATTAGCATAGGATGAGTTACACGAGTTAGCAAATGATGAATAGAAATCAAGAGCTCCATGTACCTGGTTGTGATAACACTTGATCGATGCGCCATTAACAGTCAGTGATCCCTGGCAGTTAAAGGTGTAGTCATTATAGGTTGTAGGATTTTCTCTTATATACTCTAGTGATGTGACGATCTTAAAGGTAGATCCGGGTGGATACAGACCTTGAGAGCATCTGTTAACAAGTGCTGCAGTAGTCTTATCAGTTGAAAGGCTGGACCAGTTTTCTTTGATCGTATTAGGATCAAAATCAGGCTTTGATACCATGGCAAGTATGGCTCCAGTCTTGGGATCAGATATTATTACAGCTCCGTTGTAATCTCCAAGTGAATAGTATGCAAGGATCTGAAGACTTGCATTAATTGTGGTATAGACATTATCTCCTGGGAATTTGAGGCCCTGATCATCATAAGATGCCTTTGTGGAAAGAGATGCACTGCTATTTATAAGATAGTATTTCATGTCCTTTTCTATGCCCATTCCACCCATGTCCGCATATCCAACTACATGTGCAAACTGGCTTCCATAAGGATAAGTTCTGACTTCATTACCATCTTCGTCAGTCTCAGACAGAGCAAGTGTTACATCGTCTGCCGAGATTATAGATCCTCTTGTATTCTCAGCCTGCAAAGCTGATGCACGCTTATTGTAATCATTCATTACAAAGGTTTCTCTGTTTGCATAGCTGTACCAGCCAATATAAACAAGCATGGCAACAACGATTCCGGTAAAAAATACAGCTATAAATGTAATTGCTTTATTATTCTTCAAATCTTCCTGCCTCCATAGACCGAGCTTGTCTGTATCTCTCTATAGCCTCATAATGCTCATCAACCCTAATGCGACAGGTCGCCTCATATACACCTATCGAAAGCATAGTGACCATAAGTGATGTTCCACCATAGCTTACAAGAGGAAGTGTTACGCCGGTAAGGGGTATAAACTTGGATCCTCCTCCGACTGTAAGAAAAGTCTGGAATATAAGCCAAACCGCAATTCCGCAGTCAACATACCTTGACCATCTGTCCCTAAGCCTTGAAGCTTCAAACAATATCATAAGAAACATTGATACTATTACAAGTATCATTGAAATACTGTAAATGATCCCGAACTCTTCTGCGATAGCTGAGAAGATAAAATCATCTTCTACATAAGGAATAGTCTGGGGATTACCCTTAAAAAGGCCAAGTCCAAACCAGCCACCTGAGCTTATACCAAACAAAGACTGGGTAAGTTGATAACCTGTAGATTCAATAGTCGACCAGGGATCAAGCCAGGCCTGTACACGAACCCTTACATGACGGAACAGGATAAAGCCCATGATAGAGCCAACCATACCAATTCCTATTCCACCAAACAGATAAACCGGATTCATAGTCGCAACGAATAAGACTGCAAGATATATGATAAAAAGAATTGCAGAAGCACCAAGGTCCCTACTCATCATAAGTATCAGAATATAAAGAATGGCTACACCAAAAGTGATCATAGCCTCCTTAAACGTCGCCGCCCTACACAGGACGCAGGACAAAAAGAATATAAAAATAAGCTTAACGAGTTCTGAAGGCTGAAAGGTAACTCCAAATACCGTAAAAGATATATATGATCCATTAGTGACAGATCCGCACAAAATAACAACAAGAAGAAGTCCTGCTCCCAAAGCCGCATAAAGCCAGGTAAGATCAGTAAGTACCGGAAGCTTATATACAATCTCGCATGCTATAAACATTGCAACAATGGACACCCCGGCAATGATCATCTGCCTTATAGCCTTATCTGAATCAATACGAATAAGCATAATGATAGATGTCATTATCAAAAAGGCTGCATTATTGATTATAAGCCTGTTGCCTTCAGGAAAAAATGCGCTGAATAGTAAAAGAAGCGTTGATAAAATAAGGGCTATACCAATTCCATAAAAAATATATTTTAGATCACCAGTCCTTAAAACTATGGTGATAAAACTAAGGACAAGAATAATAACCTGGATGATGATCTGAATCGCATATAGCGGAGTCCTCTTCTTTTCACTTTTAAATTTTAGTGATATAAATCCGCATAGAGCATAGAAACAACTAAGTATGGCTATTACATACTTTGAAATCTCGACAATATATAACTTCATTAAAAAGTTTCTCCCAAAATTAAACAGAATAGGCCATTTTTAAAGCACAAAGCTCCAAAAAACTCTTCTTATTCCGTTCCTCTTTTATAATGTCCTGTTGTGTAATCCTTATAAGGAATCTCATAAGAACCACCGTAAAGAACACTCTCCCAAAAATTCAAAACAGCCCCGGCTTCCTTACCACTTTCGATTGTAAGGTCAACTCGAAATGCTGCTATATTCTTTTCTTTTGATAAACTTTCTGCCTGCTTATGAAGTGAAAGCGGAACACTATTGTAAATAATATTAAGGCATTGACGACAGTCTGTCAGTACCTTCATAGAATTATTTTTTCTATCAGTAATGATATCATAAGATGTAAAGTTAGTCCCCATCTTGCCTGTGCAGTTGTCCAAAGTCTTCCTTGTGCATCCGGCAGAAACCATCATAGGGATATAACCGTATAAGCATGCAGAGAAAATGCCTTTAGTACTTGATAAGAATTCACCAATCTCATGCCTGTTAAGTTCATATGGAATGCAACCTTCACTTGCCCCTGTCTCTGTAAAAAAAGCCTTGGCAGCGCCATGATTCCACATATATATTCCATAGTCGCATACTATAGAGCCGTCAAAAAAGCCATCTTCATTAAGTGTAAGATAGGCAAGTTCTTCCATATTTCTTACAAGAAAGCCTTTTAAAAAGGAACTGCAAGACTTCCAGATATTCTTTATATCAAGAGGGCCTTTTAGATTTTTTTCCTCCCTCATCATATATGGAAGGGCTGCAAAAATCTCGCTTCCTTCTGACAGGTCCTTGATAGTACCAGTGATATCTTCACTATTATCCAAAAGAAGATGATAATCAATATATATCCTTGAGGGCCTTCTCTTCATCAAAAGGACCTGCTGCAACTGATCAGTCGAAAAGACTGATACATGTAATTGTTTATTTAAAGTAATTGCCATATGTAACCTCGCGGCCTTATTTCCTCATTTTATCAAGAAGCATATCTGCTGCCTGTCTTCTAAGTTCATTAAGCTCTTTGACAGGCATGAATATTCCGGGCTCGCCTTCATCCATATCAATTGTAAGGTCCTGTTCTTTGAGCTCAAAAAATGTATCGCCAAGCTTCATGATCCTTGCTGCAATATCTTCTCTGGCCATAGGACGCTTTGAAGCCTCCTGAACCATCTGCCCTGATACTGTAACTGAATGATCGTCACAGGTAAAAGTCAGCATGGATTCGCAGCCCGCATGGAAATAGGCATAGGCAGAAATGCTGCGCTTTTCCTCTCCATTTAGATACTTGTCTCGTATCTTTGAAATAAGCTTATCATCTGATCCGCTGTAGCCTGGAGATGATAATGTCACCATATCTTTGGAATTATGCCTCTGATAGTAGCCCTGGCTTATCTCTGTTCTTAAATATAAGTGCCTTAATATATCAAGGTCACTTTCTTCAACCTTAAAAGGAGCCTTTGGATCAGCAAGATACTTGTCTATATACTTTCTGTATATAGATGTAACTCCTGCTACATACTCAGGCTTTTTCATCCTGCCTTCTATCTTGAAGGAGTCAATACCAGCATCTATAAGACTTGGAATTATCTCGATCGTACACATATCCTTTAGAGATAATGGATAAAACTCTTCATCACCGCCATGGTTGTCTGACTTTGTACGATTTCTTATACTTTCATCATTCAAAAATCCGCCCTGAAGCTTATAAGGAAGTCTGCAGGGCTGTGCACATCTTCCTCTGTTGCCTGACCTTCCACCTACTATTGAGGAAAAAAGGCACATGCCGGAATAACAATAGCACATAGCACCGTGTATAAAGGCTTCAACTTCAATTTCGGCTTTCTCTTTGATATCTATCATTTCTGAAAGAGATAATTCTCTTGCAGGAACTACTCTTACTGCGCCCATCTTCTTTAGAAGCTTTGCTCCATATACGCCTGTTATAGCCATCTGCGTACTTGCATGAAGTTCTATATTGGGAAAATTCTCTCTAATAAATCCCAATACACCAAAATCCTGTACGATCACTCCATCAAGCCCTGCTTCAGCATAGGGCGCAAGATAATCGTACAGGTCATTAAATTCAGATTCTTTTACCAGCGTATTAACAGTCATATAAAGCTTTCTGCCGTATAGATGGGCATACTTTATAGCTTTAATGACCTGCTGGGTATCAAAATTATCAGCATAAGCTCTGGCACCAAATCTGGTACCTCCAAGATATACAGCATCAGCGCCTGCTGATATGGCGCCAAGAAATGCTTCATAATTACCGGCCGGAGCAAGAAGCTCGGGACGCTTTAATTCTTTCATGTTTTTCAAAATTATCTTTTTCCTTTACCGGAAGAAGAGCCCTGACTTATAGGTGTAACTTTATTCTTAAGTTCAGTTTCAAGCTGTATTATCTTTCTTGAGTTATCTTCAAGATCCTTCTCAAGATTTTTGACATTCTTCTCAGTATTCTCAAGCTTGATCTGAGACGCGATAAGCTCGTGTTTAAGATCGTATAGCTCTTTTTCCTTCTCTGTTGCCTGCTCTTCAAGAAGACTTATCTGCTTCTTGGCTTTAAAATAATCATCTGCAATATTAAGCTGAAGGAGTATTGACTGAAGATCTACCGGCTGTCTGTTAAAACCCTCAATCTTACTGCAGTCTGTAATCTTACCGTTAAGGTATGATGCAACCTTCTGAAGATACTCTTCACTTTCATAACCGCTTAATGTTAGCACTCTTCCACCAATGATGACCTGTGCATCGGTTTTTGCTGCCATTGATCTTCCTCCCCAAAAATTCGAATAAAAAAATATTAGTCACAGATTATAGTCAAGCCTCAGCTTATTGTAAACTATTAGTATAGCTTTGGGACTGCTGCCCAAAAACTCATATATAGATTATAAACTCATGGAAGCCTTGACGCAACCAATCATTGTATATTATAACAAACAGTACAGGGAGTAAATACGCTTTTAAAGCGGCAGCACATGTTGCTGCACGCAATATCTAAAGCACAGTTTCCAGATTATATAAATTTAATAAAGACGGGAGGATAGCCATGACTAAACAACTAAAATTTGCCAGATCATGCAGCGTGGCACTAATAGCTTCTTCACTAATCCTAAGTTCGTGTTCATCCCCGGATCTTAAGAATAAAAGTCAGGATGATGAGAGCCAGAACTTAGCTTCAGCAGCTGCCGAAGGAGAATCAGCAGAAGTTGATAACAGCGCCTCTTTATCTTCAACTACAGAAGATGCAACTGCATCAGATGAAGATGATAATTCTTTAAATTCCAACGGCTGCATCAACCTTGGTTCTAAATCCAGGAATATCCTTGATAATACTCTTATAAAAGAGGATGATAACTATTTTTACTATGTAATATATTCAAAGTTATGGCGTACTTCCAAGGATAATCCGGATGATACTGTATGTCTTTTCCCACAAGATGATTCCAAATATACAATTAATTATAATTACAAATTTGCTTTATATAATGGCAATGTGTATGTCCTTGCGCAAAGCACAGAGGATTATAACGAATATGTCTTCAGGATAGACAGCGGCGGCAATGCATCAATGCTTTCCTTTGAAAATGAGGTCAAGTATTCAGCTGATATAGATATTTACAATGATACTTTCTATCTATACAGTTTCGACAGCGACAATGATATGATCCTTGAGGGTTATAAGCTTGGTGATGACGGATCACTTGGAGAAGCCTACAACGAATTTGAAAATCTCGATTTTGAATTTGAAGATGGCTGGGTTCCTGTATATACGCGTTTTGGAAGCTATAAGTGCTCTCCTTCTTCTATAGGCTTTTATGGCGGCATCTATTGCATGGACAATGCCGGCAACAAGTCAAAGCTGTGCTTCATATCAGCAGATGATACATCTTCCAAAACAGAGATTGCTGAAATTGATGATGGAAATGTTGTGGCACTTACCAAGGATAAACTCGTAATGCTCAATAACGACTATCTTGGTAAATATATCTATTCAATTGATTTAAAGACAGGCGAACGTACAGATATTCTTACCAAGGAATCCTTTGTTTCTCTTGGTTATGCGCATTCAACAGATGTTGAAGTCATAGATTATGATGACGAGAATATCTTTTTAAAGATAGACCAACCTCTTGCCGAGGATCCTGTACCTGATCTTGTATATGACTTTGTCAAAGTTTCACTTACTGATGGACAAAGCGAGCTTCTTTGCAGCATTACACCAGGTGATGATTCGCCAATTGACAATGCAAATCTTATATATAACTTCACATCAAAAGGCCTGACTTATATTACCTTTGTATATTCAAACTACTATCTGTGTTATAGACCTTATGGTGAGATGAATATTGAAAATGTGCTGGTGGCACAGGATCCTGACTATGGAAGTGATCTGATAGAACTTGAAGAGTATGATATCACTTTATCTACTTCGCACAGCGCTTACTTCTATACAGATGATAATTTTGATATTATGGCATTCAGGTCAGATCTTGTGATACCACAGCTTCCAGCGACATCTGATGAATTCATTGAATTTAATGACAATATTATGGAAAACCTGGATGTTGCCGACATGGCCCAGTCATCTGTTGAAGATGCTAAGATGAATGCTGAAGCTTATGATTCATCCAGCGAGTATTCTCCTATGGATCTGTATCCGTATTATTATACCTATAACTACACAGGCCTTGAATACCACGATTCAAGATATGTATGCCTTAGTACAAGTGATTATGAATACTGGGGAGGGGCTCATGGAATGGGCTGGGAATACTCTTATACTCTTGATATGCAGGAAGGTAAGATCCTTAAACTTTCAGATGTTATATCACAGTCTCAGGCTGAATTCGTAGAACTTGTCTGCAATCATGTAACTGATCTTAATGAAGGCTCATTGTTCCTAACCTATGAAGAGACCGCTGATCAGATAAGAAGCTCCTATACAGACAATGACTTCAACTGGTTCCTTACGCCTGATGGTATCGCTGTAAGATTTAGCTCCTACGAGATTGCTCCGTATTCCGAAGGCTATCCTGTTATAACAGTTCCTTACAGCGAAGTATCACTTCTTATCGGTCTTGAGGTATAAGGACTTACATCTTATCAAAATACTTTATTACATCATTAAGGTCTTGCAGAACCACTTCTGCAAGACCTTTAATTTCGTCATCGGGCTGTCTTAAATCCGGAACCATTACAGGGTGCATGCCTGCTGCATGTGCTGCCTTTATTCCGTTAAAAGAATCTTCGATAACATAGCAGTTTGATGGCTCTGCCTTAAGTTTTTTGGCGCAGTCAAGGAAGATATCAGGAGCCGGCTTACCATTTACAACATTATCTCCGCCAAGTATCACAGAAAAGTATTCATAAAGGCCTGTATCTTTCATCTGCTGCCTTACTACAGCTTCTCTTGTGGATGATGCTAGCCCTGTGGCTATATTATTAGAGTGCAGATACTTAAGGATATCTCTTGCATATTTTTTTACAGGTATTCCATTATCATTAATATATTTGTGAAAATATTCTCTTGTGAATTCAAGTCCTTCCTCATAGGCTTCAGGACTTCCAAGTCTTTCTATCATGATCTTCCTTGTCATATCAGAAGTAGTACCTGTGCAAGCAAGAACCATATCTTTGATATCATCTACGTCAAGGCCAGTAGTAATAGCTCTTTCTTCCCAGGCCTTCATATAGATCATCTCTGTATCAAGAAGAATGCCGTCCATATCAAATATAACAGTAATATCCAAGTTCATAAATTTAGTCACTCCGTTCCGGTAAAATAGATAAATGCTTTTATTCAGATAATCATTATACAGCATCCTCTTTAAGAGTTTCGATAATATTATCATCCTTGATCTTATTGATGCTAAGTCCCATGCTGATACCAAGTATCATAAACACAGCAATAAGTACTATACCATAAAATACTAGAGTTTTATTTAGAATATATATTTTTATGAAGTGAACATCCGGGATTAAAGCTGTGGGAGCATTTGGAGCATTTTGAAATAGCTGAATACTCGTTATAACTATAGAGCGTTCCGCATACTCCGCACATAACAGTATCTGGTTCATCTGGAGAGACCGGCTCAAATGCATGATCCTCTAATTCATCATGGCACTTATAGCATGCATAGAACTTTCCGCATCTTGCGCATTTATTTGCTATTATATCAAGCTCACTATGATAGTGAATGCATCTTCCCTCTTTATCTGTCAAATTGCCATATATTATTTTAGTCAAATAAATCCTCTTTCCAGGCTTTTTAGATTTTAGCTTTCTGCTGGCATCTCAAGCCCCATCTGCTCATAACCTGCCTGTGTTACTACTCGGCCTCTTGGAGTTCTGTTAATAAATCCGCACTTTATAAGATAAGGTTCATATACGTCTTCGATGGTTCCTGCATCTTCGCCTATTGCAGCTGCAAGGGTATCAAGGCCCACAGGGCCGCCTGCAAACTTCTCTATCATAGTGATTAATATCTCATGATCTGTATGATCAAGGCCCATATCATCTACTTCCAAAAGATTAAGGGCTTCTTTTACAATACTAATGTCAACAATTCCTTTATTTCTAACCTGAGCATAGTCACGTACACGCTTAAGAGTCCTGTTTGCAAGTCTTGGCGTTCCGCGGCTTCGTCTTGCCATCTCAATGGCACAGTCTGTATCCACTTCGATTCCCAAAACTCTTGCTGACTGGATTATGATCTGAGACAGCTCTTTTTCATTATAAAATTCCATCCTGTGGATCATGCCAAAACGGTCACGAAGAGGCGCAGACAGCATACCTGCTCTTGTTGTAGCTCCTACAAGAGTGAACTTTGGAAGGTCAAGACGGATAGACCTTGCAGTTGGTCCCTTGCCTATCATGATATCGATGGCAAAGTCTTCCATAGCAGGATACAGTACTTCTTCTACCTGGCGGGATATTCTGTGGATCTCGTCCACAAAAAGGATATCTCCTTCCTGAAGACTGTTAAGGATCGCAGCCATCTCTCCGGGCTTCTCTATAGCAGGTCCTGATGTGATCTTAATGTTAACTCCCATTTCATTGGCCATGATCTGGGCAAGAGTTGTCTTACCAAGTCCGGGAGGTCCGTAGAAAAGAATATGGTCAAGGCTGTCTCCACGCTCCTTGGCAGCTTCTATGTATATGCGAAGACTCTTTTTGATCTTCTCCTGACCTATATATTTATCAAGTGTTTTAGGACGAAGGGAACTTTCAACAACGGCGTCTTCACCATTAAATTCCGCATCCATCATATTCTTTGAATTTTTCTGGGTTTGAATAGTTCTTTTAGCCATATATATCCTCGTTTTAGAGTTTTAGTATAGATGTTAGTCAAAAAAGGTTAAATCAATTCTTTTAAAACAAGTCATCTTGAAATTGTACTTCTTTAAAAAGTTCTTCTTAAAGTATTTCTTTTGATAATTGTTCTTAAAATAATTCTTTCAGCGCAAGCTTAAGTATAGCTTCTGTATCAAGCTTTTCATCGCTGCTGCTTAATACTTTTCTTACCGCCTTCATGGCATCTGTTGCATTATAGCCAAGCGCTGCAAGGGCTTCTACAGCCTCATCTCTTGATGATACATCTTCATCCTTGGTGGATATTCCTGATAAGCTTCCTGCTGCAGCCGAGTCATCTGAGCCTTTAATATCAGCATTTGATATCTTGTCTCTAAGCTCAAGCACAAGGCGCTCTGCAGTTTTCTTGCCAATTCCCGGTGCCTTGGATATTGTCTTGGTATCGCCTGAGAGAATCGCGAATCTAAGATCATCTGTATCAAATACTGAAAGTATAGACAAAGCTCCCTTAGGTCCGATTCCGCTTACTGTGATGAGCATTCTGAACATACGGATCTCATCCCTTGTAAGAAAACCAAAAAGGCTCATCTCATCTTCCTTAACATTCATATAAGTATAGAGCTTTACGCTCTCGCCAATCCCCGGCATTCTATCGCATGTGGACGCACTTATATTAACTTCATATCCAATGCCTCCAACGTCTATTACTGCTTTATCAATTTCGAGATTTTCAAGAATCCCCTGAACATATGCAATCATCTGGTCTCCCCTGCTTCAAAAGATTTGCCTTTATATTATAGTCTTTCTTTAATCCCAGCTAAGATCAGTTTGTCATAATAACAAGCTTTAAAAAGCAAGGATTATCTTCACTATATAAAGGACTTTAGTCTTACATTCATATTTGATTTCGAGCAAGCCCAAATCAAAATGACTTTTGACCCTTACGTCATTATATCATAAAGATGCAGCATTTTTTATTCTAGGAATTATACTCTGACTGATAATACCTATAAGAATACCGGTTATAACTCCGCCCACCATAAGTACCGGCAGATAATACATAATGCCGCTTGTCTTTACTACAAATACTGCAACAAGCATCTGCCCTATATTGTGGCTTACGCCGCCGCATATGGATACACCTTTTATGGAAAAAATATCAAGCCTCTTTACAAGGCACATGACAATAAAGCTTATCAAAGCCCCCGAAAGGCTGAAAAGAATGCCGAACATACTGCCAAACATGAATCCGGAAAGAACTATTCTTAAGATATTAATAATAAGAGCCTCTTTCCATCCGTATAAATATAATACAATCAGTATAGCAGCATTAGGAAGTCCCAGTTTCATCCCCGGTATTCCAAATGCAAAAGGAATCAGCGATTCCACATATGATAAAACAAGTGCTACACCAAGCAGCATCCCAAGCTGCGCAGCTTTAGTCTTCATAAAATCCTCTTTTATTGTCTGATTTCCTTGCGATTGATTATCCTGGGTTAGTTTTACTGAGATACAGTGTCTACTTCCTGTTCTTCACCACCTGAAATAGTGATCACAAGTTTGTGGGGCAAGCAGATAATGCTTTGACCGGATTTGGATATGATTCCCTGAGATACACATAGCTTATCCGGACAATTGGCATCATCCATATAGCATCTGCCATTATCAATGATAAGAACATTTTGTCCCCCGTCTCCTGTATCTATAACAACTTCCCTGCTACTGTAAAGGTCATATTCTTCTGTAACCTGACCATCTACAAGGATCTGAACAGTTGCGCCTTTATCAGCTTTTACAAAATTCATATATAGGTAAAGAAATGCCGCAATACCTATAATTATAACAACCAGTATTATTTCTGCTTTTAATTTTTTGTTATCAGTTTTCATCCTGTAATCTGCCTTAATCCTGCTATAAGTCTTTTATTTCGTATCTGCTTTATTCTTGTTATAGATCTCTTACTGATATATATGCCTTTTTTCACAAAATTGTAAGAACAGTTACTTATGTTTTATGTGCGAAGTTGAGTTTATGAATCAATAACAGTTACGGCCGCTTCGCCTGTAACAGGATGCATCCTGCTATAATCAAACAGATACGCCTTAGCTCCGTCAGGCCAGTTAAACACTTCCTTTGAAGTCATATGCCTGCTTTGATGGAGATGGAGCATCTTGTCATAGTTTATCCAAAGGCTAAAGACCTCTTCTGCGCCATGCTCTTTTCCAAAATCCTGCAATATATCATACTTTTTCTTAACAGCTATTCCTACTCCTGCAAGGTTATGGTCATTAAGATACTGCGCCATAGCTTCATACATTTCAAAAGGAGAAGCAAAAAACTGCTCCAGATATTTAAGACTATGCATAAACATCTGCGAGTTATAAAACAGCTCAACTGCGTCGCAGACTCTGTGAAGCTTTGCTATCTCATCATAGCTTATCCACTTCGTAGCAAAAATCTCATAGGGCTGTCTTGAGCTATATACAAGTCCATATTCTTCCCTGTGATCATACATATCAGTTCCTTTTAAAACCTTTAAAAATCCAAGCTGAAGCTGATCTGCATATAAGGGATATATATCATTAAAAGACTTTTTAAATCTCTCATAGTTTTCATACGGAAGACCTGCTATAAGATCGGTATGAAGGTTAATGTTATAAGCTTTTCTAAGAGCCTTAACATTATCAAAGATGAGCTTATTATCTGCTGTTCTGTGTATAGCCTTCATAGTAGGCTCATAGGTAGTCTGAATACCAATTTCAAGCTGCACAAGTCCCGGGCGAAGCGATGATAAGAGCTCTATCTCTTTTTCTTTTAACAGATCTGCTCCTATCTCAAAGTGAAAATTAGTAATGCCGTTATCATGCTCCTTAATAAAGGTCCAGATCTCAAGCGCCCTTTCTGATGAGCTGTTAAAGGTTCTGTCTATAAATTTGACCTGCTTAACCTTCTGGTCAAGAAAATATAAAAGCTCTGACTTAACAACATCCATACTGCGGTAGCGGACTTTCTTTTCCAAAGAAGAGAGACAATAACTGCAGCGAAATGGACAGCCCCTGCTTGATTCATAATATATAATGCGATTTTCAAAAGGTTCAAGACGGTTATACAAAAAAGGAATCTCGTCCATGTTAAGGATAGACTTTGGACCAGGCTGTCTTATTATGATCTCATCGTCCTTGTAAGCAACGCCTTCCATATCATCAAGAGGAATATCCCTACCCTCTTTAATGCAGGCAGCTATAAGCCTGAAGTTCTTCTCACCTTCGCCAAGCATCACAAAATCGCAGAACTCAAGATAGGTCTCAGGATCATTGGTTGCTTCAGGGCCTCCTGCTATAAGACGGATATAAGGAGCAATTTTATGAATATCTTCTATAAGCTGCTTCATAAGCTCCACGTTCCAAATGTATATGGAAAAGCCTATAACTTCAGGTTTTCTCATAAGAATGCCGTCAAGAACATCCTCATAACGATCATTAATTGTAAACTCAATAAGAGACACATTATCGCTTGTAGCATTAGCAAAGGCAGCAAGTGAGTATACTGCCGGGTTTGAATGAATATATTTTGCATTAAGTGCAACTAATAAAATCTGTTCTTTAGACATTCATAAATCTCCAATACAACTAGATTTTTTTGTATTTATTTACTAAACACTGTAGAGAATGCTCCAAATCCGGATACAGGCTCATTTTCTGCATATAAATGCGCAGTATCTCCAAGTGCCTGAATTCTAAAGAAGGCATCGTTATGATATCTCTTCTCTGCATTAACTATAGTCACTGATGAAGGGGCTTCAAAGGTTCCGTGCCACAAGGTTACAGGAGATATGGAAAGAAGATGCGCAAGCATTACACATTCAACTCCAAGATGGCAAAAGAAAACAATGGTCTTATTATCATCCTCATCTCTTACCTGGTACTCCATGATACCTCTTGTCTGTATATTATCGATTTCTGCAGGGAGATCATTGCCATCAGGATTTTTAAACTTATAATACTTACCCTGCCTTATATAGCCATATGATGCAAGGATCTCGTCAAGGCCATCGCATACTTCAAACCACATCTTTTTAATCTCAGGATTGGTCTTATAAAGATCACAGTCGTACCAGTTGTCCGGATCCAGCATAAGAGGCTGAGTTGTAAAGAATTCAGGAAAATAGTCCCACGGAACCCTGAAATCCTTGGTATAAGGATCAACTACCCTGTAATGAAACTCCTGAAGCCAGTCGCAGATAACAGCTTCTTTATTATGCACCTTAAGAGTAGGGGCCGCTGTATCTCTAGCTCTTCCAAGAGGTGAACAGTAAAATCTGTCCACATTCCAGCTTGCAGTCCTTTTAGCAAGAAGCTCAGCTTCCTTTTTACCTTTTTCTGTAAGTCCATCTATAGAATAATCAGGCTGTGCATGCCTTATAAAAATCAGTCGCATTTGTTTTCTCCTTGTAAAAATGTTAAAGCTCCCAATACCCACTTAATTATAGTACCATATTTCCCATTATCAAAGCTTCTATAATATCTTAAAAGCCCATAAAATCTGCCTTTTAAGATGATTTTTTAATTCATTTGATAAATCCAAAAATTTAGATAGATTTTGTGTAATATATGATTTTATTTTGTGGAAAACTTATAATTGATTTTAGTTTCCATTAGGATTATCATAATTTAGGTTTAAAATTTATGAGGGTTGTTTAATTATGATTTTTGAATTATCAAGAGGTGGACAATGACAAAAGACAGAAGCGATTTAATCAACGGACTGGCAGCAGCCATGGGAGCCGGCAACTTTTCAGCAACCAAATATGTTGAAAACAAATATGATAAAGGCACAGGCACATTCTACTGTAACGGACATATAATAAGTGCTACTACTATTCAAAAAGCCAGTGACTTTTTTGAAAGCAACATGAACAGATGTAACAGAAGCACATCAGAAGGTAACGAAATGTACCTTATATACGAAACAGCTGTAGAAGCAATCAAAATGATGCGCCAGACAAATGCAAATCAAAACTCAGCCATAGTCGCATCAGACAAACAATAATAATACATAGTATTAAAAACTTCTATAAGCTAACTCCATTATAAATATCTATTAAAAAAGTCGCCGCGCCGTAGCCCATATAAGGCTACCACGCAGGCGACTTATTTATTATCAGTCTTATAATATATGAATTATGCTTCGCAGATCTCGTGGATCCATCCTTCGGGTCCTTCTACGCTGCCCATCTGGATACCTGTGAGTGTGTCGTAAAGCTTCTTAATAACAGGTCCCATCTCATCCATACCACTAGCAAAGCAGATTTCCTTGCCGTGATCATTGATCTTGCCTACAGGGCTGATAACAGCTGCTGTACCACAAAGACCCATCTCTACGAATTCAGGAACCTCTGAAAGCTTAACAGGTCTCTCTTCTACGTTAAGACCAAGAATGTCTCTTGCAACCTGAACAATTGATCTTCTTGTGATAGAAGGAAGAATAGAATCTGTATGTGACTTAGGAACTACAAGTCCGCCATCTTTAGTAACGAAGATGATGTTAGCTCCGCCAGTCTCTTCGATATAAGTACGTGACTCAGCATCAAGATATACATTCTCTGCAAATCCCTCTTCATGAGCTTTAACAATTGCATGAAGGCTCATTGCATAGTTAAGACCAGCTTTAATATTACCTGTTCCGTGTGGTGCTGCTCTGTCAAAATCAGAGATCTTAACAACGATAGGCTTAGCACCGCCCTTGAAGTATGGTCCTACAGGTGTACAGAAGATTCTGAACTGATACTCATCTGCAGGCTTAACTCCAATTACATTACCTGTTGCGAACATAACAGGACGAATATAAAGTGTAGCGCCGCTTCCATACGGAGGAACCCAGTCCTTGTTGGCTGCTACAACTTCTTCTACAGCCTTCATGAATCTGTCTGCAGGGAACTGAGGCATTTCAAGTCTTGCAGCAGAATCAAGCATACGTGATGCGTTAAGATCAGGACGGAAAGTAACTATTTTGCCATCCTTAGTCTCATATGCCTTAAGTCCTTCGAAACATTCCTGAGCATAGTGGAGAACTCCGGAATCCTCACTTAAAATAACTCTTGCATCTGTGGTGATCTCACCATCATCCCATTTTCCGTCCTTGTAATTAGATACATATCTGTAGTCAGTAGGTATGTAACTAAAACCGATGTTACTCCAGTCGAGTTCTTTCTTAGCCATTTCCAAATCCTCTTTTCTTAAAATTTTCCTCCCAATACATTTGCAAAGCATATGTACATTTTTAACATGTTAAATTGATTAAAATTATTATAATTCCAAATATCAAACTGTCAAGAATACAATCTTTAACAGTTTTAAAATTTTTATTCTTGATCTTTTTTAATATCACTACCCTGAGTATTTTTATTCTCGGTGTTCTGGGAAACAGAACCGCTTTCCTGCACCTTTATAACGTCAGGATTCTTGCTCTTATGAGACTTTTTATGTTCCTCCTTGTGTTTGGATCTAAATATCCTGCTCCAGGACGAACCTGCCTTCTGTGATCTGTACTTGGTACTGTTGGGATCACCAAGGTAGTGAAACTTACCCTCTTCTATGTAAGCAGTATCTATATAGGTCTCCTCATCTGTAGGAAGATGATTCTTATCAAGATAATGGTCTGTAACTCTTGAAATAAGCGAATAGATAACAGCAAATACAGGAACGCCCAGTATCCATCCTGCAAATCCCCACAAGCTTCCAAAAAGCATGATCGCAAAAATAACCCAGAAGCTTGAAAGACCGGTTGAATTACCAAGGATCTTAGGTCCTATGATATTGCCGTCGATCTGCTGCAATATGATAACAAATACGATAAATTCAAGAGCTGATAAAGGGCTTATAAGAATAAGTATCAAAAATCCAAAGCCGCCTCCAATATAAGGCCCAAAAAACGGGATTATATTGGCAATACCAACAATTACAGAAATAAGCAGATAATATGGAATATCCATGATCCTGCAGCCTATAAAGCAAAGGAGTCCTATAATTGCGGAATCAACGATCTTACCTGTTATAAAGCCTGTAAAAGTAGTATGTATGAGCCTTGAAGATGATATGACTTCATTAGCGATATCTTCCCTAAAGAAAGCATAAGCCATCTTCTTTCCTTTACCGCAAAAGCTTTCCTTGGAATTAAGTACATATATAGCAACGATAAGTCCTACGATAAGATTTATAAAGCTGTTAATAACATTGATTGCCTGCTTGGATATCATAGTCAGTATCTGAGAAATATTAGGAAGAACAGTCTCCTGAACATAACTATTGATTCTGACATATATCTGATCAGCAATGCCGTTAACGGTACTGATAGTTGTAGGATCAGATGATTCCAAAAATCTATTGATAGCAAGATCGATATTCCTGTAGTAAGTAGGGATATTACGAATAATATCTCTAATACTCTGATATATCTGAGGGATGATGTAATACATGCAGGCCCATATAATGAAAATAACAAAAGCCATTGTGATAATAATAGCTATATTCCTTATAAGCTGCTTGTGACGGAATTCTCCGTTCTCATCTCGCTTTGCTCCAGCCTTCTCCCAGATCTTCTCAAGAATCTTCTGCTCAACAAAATTCAGGATCGGAGATAGTATATATCCCAGTGCAAGACCGGTTACTACTCCTTCCATTCCATCAACTATGGAATGCAAACCCGAAATAATATAACCGCCCTTAAAAATGACATAATAAATAAGCATAACAACAAGAGCTGTTACAATTCCGGTGATGCTCCATGTGATCTGGTTCTTGTCCGGTCTGAATTTCAAATCTGCCTCCTCATAACATTGTGTCAAATCCGCATTTATAATGCGATTTGCCCGTTATAAAACAGACATATTATTCACTAAGAGACTTAAGTCTGTATACAAGCTGATCAAGATCTTCAGATATCAGATCTTCTATCTGTCCGTTATCACAAAGCTTAGCATAAGAAGAATCAAGAGGAAGACGTCCAAGTACATCAAGCCCCTTTGATGCTGCATATGAATCAAGGTTACTTTCACCAAATATAGAGATCATCTCTCCGCAATGAGGACACTTCATGTAGCTCATGTTCTCAACAAGTCCGATTACAGGGATCTTCATCATCTTGGCCATATTAACAGCCTTATCAACGATCATAGCTACAAGATCCTGAGGTGTAGCAACAACAATTATTCCATCAACCGGAAGTGACTGGAATACTGTAAGCGGTACATCTCCTGTTCCCGGAGGCATATCTACGAACATATAATCAACATCGCCCCAGCATACTTCTGACCAGAACTGCTTAACAACTCCGGCAATAACAGGGCCTCTCCATATAACAGGATCAGTCTCTTTCTGCATAAGGAGGTTTATTGACATTATGTCGATTCCCTTACCTGATGAAGCAGGAATTATAAGTCCCTGTTCATTAACCTGCTTAACACTGGATACTCCGAACATCTTAGGAATAGAAGGACCGGTTATATCAGCATCCATGATGGCTGTCTTAAAGCCTTCACGATTCATAGCACATGCTGACATAGCTGTTACAAAGCTCTTACCAACTCCGCCTTTACCTGATACTACTCCTATGACTTTCTTAACATGAGTACCTTCTGCAGGATCTACCTTAAAATTCACAGGCTTTTTAGCTGCGAATTTTTTTCTTAATTCTTCGTCTGCCATTAAAACCTCCAATAAATTATTTTGTATTTATATAATTTACGAGACCGCCGCAATCAATAATCTTCTGCATAAAAGCAGGAAATGCCTGTCCCTGATATTTTTTGCCGGTGGACTCATTAGTTATAATACCACTATCAAAGTCAATATTCACTACATCACCGGAATTAATTTCCTTTGCTGCTTCAGGACATTCAATAATAGGAAGGCCTATATTAATAGAATTTCTATAGAAAATTCTTGCAAATGTTTCAGCTATAACGCAGGATACGCCTGCAGCTTTGATAGCTATAGGTGCGTGCTCACGAGAAGATCCGCATCCAAAATTTTTATTGGCAACGATGATATCGCCTTTATTTACTTTATTTACAAAGTCCTTATCAATATCTTCCATGCAATGAGCAGCAAGATCTTTGGGATCTGTATTATTAAGATATCTTGCAGGAATTATAACGTCTGTATCTACGTTATCTCCAAATTTAAAAACCTTACCGTTAGCGTTCTCCATATTATCCTCCATAAAATCGCCATATGCCCGGCCGTTATAAGCCACAAGTAATACATAAAATCAAATATTACATAATTTCAGATGGCTGTGAGATCTTGCCTGTAACAGCACTTGCTGCTGCAACTTCAGGGGATGCAAGATATATCTCAGAATCAACAGCACCCATACGACCTACAAAGTTACGATTTGTTGTAGATACACATCTTTCCTTACTTGCAAGTACTCCCATATATCCGCCAAGACACGGGCCGCAGGTAGGAGTTGAAATTATTGCACCTGCATTTATAAAGGTCTCAAGAAGTCCTTCCTTAAGAGCCTGCATGTATATCTTTTGTGTAGCCGGAATAACTATACATCTTATGCCTTCTGCAACGTGCTTGTCCTTAAGAATAGCTGCAGCCATGCGAAGGTCAGATATACGGCCGTTAGTACATGAACCTATTACAACCTGATCGATCTTAATTTCAGGAATCTGATCAAAAGTCTTGGCATTTTCAGGAAGATGAGGGAATGAAACAGTAGGTGTGAGTTTTGAAAGATCTATGTCAATAACTCTTACATACTCAGCATCTTCATCAGCTTCAAATACTTCATATTCCTTGCCAGGTGCATGCTCTTTGAGATACTCAATAGTTTTTTCATCAACAGGGAAGATGCCGTTCTTGCCGCCGGCTTCAATTGCCATATTGGCAATAGTGAATCTGTCATCCATGGAAAGGCTCTTAACGCCCTCTCCTGTGAATTCCATAGACTGATATAAAGCGCCGTCAACGCCTATCATTCCAATTATGTGAAGGATCAGATCCTTACCTGATACATATTTGGAAAAAGAGCCTGTGAGATTAAATTTAATGGCTGATGGCACCTTGAACCATGCTTTACCTGTAGCCATACCTGCAGCCATATCTGTAGATCCTACACCTGTAGAGAAAGCACCAAGTGCTCCATATGTACAAGTATGAGAATCTGCACCAATTATAAGATCTCCGGGAACAGTAAGTCCGTTCTCAGGAAGAAGGGCATGCTCAATACCCATTTTACCAACTTCAAAATAGTTAGTGATCTTGTTCTTTCTTGCAAATTCACGAACACACTTGCAGTTCTCAGCTGACTTAATGTCCTTATTAGGGACAAAATGGTCAGGAACAAGTGCGATCTTGTCCTTGTCAAATACGCTATCTGTATTGAACTTCTCCATCTCTTTAATGGCAACCGGACTTGTGATATCGTTACCAAGAACGAGATCAAGATCTGCCTCTATAAGCTGACCTGCTGTAACATGGTCAAGTCCTGCGTGTTTAGCCAGAATCTTCTGGCTCATAGTCATTCCACTCATAGTGTACTCTCCTGGTTTTTCTTAATATGACACATAACAATATATGCAATAAGTATACCTATTCCTAAAAGAGAAATACCTATTCCCAGATAGAAATTAGTAGGCTTATATTTAACTTCAATAACATGACTTCCCTTACTTACCGGTATGGCCATAAGTCCATAATCTGCCGTGATTATGTCTACCTCATTGCCATCAACTGTAGCAGTCATTCCGGATACATTTGGTACTGAAAAAAATACAAGCTCGTACTCATCAAACTCTTTGGTAACCGCCTTAAACCCATTACTTGTTGTAGTAAATTCGGTGCAGGCAGATGCCTTTCTCTGGTTGCATAATGATCTGAACTGATATATATCAATTTCATCATTAGCAAGATCCGAAGCACTCATCCTTATCATATTACCCTGATAAATACTTGCTACTTCATCAGGAAGGATCAGCACTTTAACAAGTGACAGGTCAAGCTGTGAAGGATCTGCTGCAGTCCAGTCTGACTCTGATGTGTAGTAGTCAAAGGTAAATCCCATAGGTATATAATTAGTATTTTCAAATAAGGTGAATCCGTTCATCCCTTCTTCTGTGCTTACCTGCTCATAGTCGAAGGTTCCTTCATTATTCAAAAACTCATCGTCGTCATTGATCCTTGAATTCTCAACATAGTATCTTGCCGACAATATAGCCCTGAGTCCCGCTCTTGAAAGAGGCGAATCGGATTCCACGGAACGGGTAATCCCTGCTGCTCCTTCATAAAAGTCGAATATCTGACCGGGCACTGTCGAAAGGAAGCAGTGAATAGTAGGTATTCCCCACCTCATTTCATAGTTGGTCGAAGTCGAATCAGTCTCTATTCTGCAAAAAGAGCTTTCATCAATTTCAGGTTTAGTATCAAGCATCTGCAGCTTCCACTGCTCCATGCCATAATCACTTATAAGAGAGCTTCCGTTTATAAGGATGATCATTGTTCCAAGGCATCCTGCAAGGACAGTTCCTATAAATGAAAGTTTTACTCTTGTCTTTATTTTCCTTGAAAGAAATACAATTAGTATAAGTATCGAAGAAAAGACTGCCGTACCAAGAACATCTCTCCAAAAGATATCGCTATTAGATACCATCTGCATATAGACTATATTGCCGTCATCATCTCTTGATGGCAGTATTGATATAACTATAAGCAAAAGGAACATAATGATCGTGGCAAGTGTTCCTGTTCTTAAGTTCTCTCCTCTGTCCCTTTCTACCATCTCACAGGTCACAAGGCTCATGATAAGTATTGGCATATAGAACCATCTTGCATAATACTGTGAGTTGAACAAAGAGAACATCGAATTAAGAACCGGTATAAAGGCAATTATCAAAGAGGCAAAAAGCATCCTCTTCTTCCAATCCGATACTCCCTTTTTATTTCTAAAATAAGCTATAACTCCGGCAAGTCCGAACATAGGCAGATATACTGCAAGCGAAGCATTCTTGACCGTCGTGGTAAAAAAGAGTGTTCCCCTTCCGATAATATCAGGAAGCATTATCATACTTTTAATAATGTCCCAGTACATATAACCGCTTGAATATACAACCATGTCATATCCAAGTATATAATTATCAAGTCTGCTGTTACCAAGCACTCCGTTAAACGCAAGAAGAAGGAAAAGTCCCGCGATCATAACACCTACAAGGCCGCCTGATATGAGTCTTAAGAGATTTTTGCCAATATCGGATAATTTTCTTCCTTGAATATAGCGAAGCAGAAAATATATGCCAAAGAATATGACCTGACCAAAGAAGAAATAATAGTTGACTATGCTGCATACGCAGGTCATGATCACAAAATATATCCATCTTGATCTGCTTGGTACAAATCCTTTCTGCCCCTTATCAAAGTCGCAGAGATTTTCAAAAGCTATCATGAACAAAGGGAAAAATGCAACGGCATCAGTAAAATGATTGAATACTATATTGGTTGCATTGAATCCGCAGAAGGCAAACAAAATAGCTCCAAGCTGGGCTCCTCTGTTAGTCCTTGTATACCTTCTCATATAAAGGAAGGCATTGGCAGAAGCTACGCCGTACTTAAGCGCCATCAGAAATGGCATCATATACGGAAGCCAGTTTTCAGGGAAGGGAATTGTGATCCAGAAAAAAGGACTTCCCATCAGATAAAAAGACAGATCCGCTATAAGATCTCCGCCAAGATCAAGATTCCAGTTCCAGAAAAATTGTCCGTTTCTTACAGCTCTGTGAGCAAGAATATAAAATGGAACCTGCTGAACATTGTAATCACCATAATAGAAAAACAATCCTCCATGTTTGATGATCACATATAAAGCCGCAATAACATACATGGCAAAGCCAAGAAAGAACATGCAAAACCACATTCTGCGCCTGCCAAACTCTGTTGTCACTTTCTCCTTATCATTTATATTATTGGAAATTTCTTCTAGCTGCTTGTCCACTTGTACGTAGTCTCCCCTATAGATTACTTGATAAAAAAGCAATATATGAGCTATTTTAACCATATAAATCTGCTTTTTATTAAAGAGGTGTCACCATCAAGGTGCCACCTCTTTAGTTTATCGTAATCCTCAGACTTTTACAATGTAAGCCTTTATATTAGTTGTTAACGAGCTTGTCGTTCTCATTGTTCCAGCTGTAAAGTTTTCTGATCTCTGTTCCAACAACTTCTGAAGGATGAGCAGCTGCTTTCTTCTTCATAGCCTGGAAGTGGATCTGACCATTCTTCATATCCTGAATGAACTCAGAAGCGAATGTTCCGTCCTGGATATCAGAAAGAACCTTCTTCATAGCCTTTTTGGTCTCAGGTGTGATGATCTTAGGTCCTGTTACATAATCACCATACTCAGCTGTATTGGAGATTGAATATCTCATTCCTTCGAAACCTGACTGATAGATAAGGTCTACAATAAGCTTCATCTCATGGATACACTCGAAATATGCATTTCTCGGATCATATCCTGCCTCTACCAGAGTCTCGAAACCTGCCTGCATCAGGGCACAAACACCACCGCAGAGAACTGCCTGCTCACCAAAGAGGTCTGTCTCTGTCTCTGTTCTGAATGTAGTCTCAAGCAAACCTGCTCTTGCGCCACCGATAGCAAGACCGTAAGCTAAAGCCTTCTCTAAAGCCTTGCCTGTAGCATCCTGGTATACAGCTACCAGACAGGGAACTCCTTTGCCTGCCTGATACTCTGAACGAACTGTGTGTCCCGGTCCCTTGGGAGCTATCATTGTAACATCAACATCCTTAGGCGGAATAATCTGATTGAAATGAATAGCAAAACCATGAGCGAACATAAGCATATTTCCTGCCTCTAAGTTCGGCTCGATATCCTTCTTGTACATAGCAGCCTGCTTCTCATCATTAATAAGGATCATGATAACGTCAGCCTTCTTAGCTGCCTCAGCTGCAGTATATACTTCAAAGCCCTGCTTAACTGCCTTCTCCCAGGACTTAGAACCTTCATAAAGTCCGATAATAACATTGCATCCGCTCTCCTTTGCATTAAGAGCATGTGCATGTCCCTGGCTTCCGTAACCGATAACGGCTATTGTCTTGCCTTTAAGTGCAGCCAGATTACAGTCTTCCTGATAATAAATTTTTGCCATGATAATTATTCCTCCTAAGTAATTTGAATTGTTTTATTATTAATAATTATAAAAATCTGTTTTTAATCATAGGTACGATTAAGAAGCTTCTCTGCGTCCTGAATGTCAGCGGCGCCTCGTGACAGGCCGGTAATACCCGTTCTGGCAAGCTCCAGGATCTGATAATCGGATAACATGTCTATAAAGGCATCAAGTTTATCCGTAGTACCCGTAAGCTCAATGATCAGAGACTCCTTGGTAACGTCGATGACATTTGCACGGAAAATATCCGCCACCGATATAATGGACTGACGTGTTCTCTCATTTGCGGAAACCTTTATAAGAATAAGCTCCCTGCATACCGATTCATGAGACTCCAGCTTTTTAATAAAGAGAACGTCTTCCAGCTTAGATAACTGCTTCTCGATCTGTTCTAGGATCTGCTCATCACCAGA
>NZ_JAILQF010000186.1 GCF_024699075.1 Butyrivibrio sp. | reverse complement strand
TTTACAGGAGAGGATATAGAGAAGCTTGTTGGTAACATAGGCGTAGGACATGTAAGATATTCTACAGCTGGTTCCTCTGTAAGAGAGAATGCACAGCCCCTTGTACTTAATTATGTGAAGGGAACTCTTGCGCTTGCCCATAACGGCAATCTTACCAATGCGCCGGAACTTAGGCAGGAGCTTGCTTATACAGGTGCAATCTTCCAGACTACGATCGATTCAGAGCTTATAGCTTATCTTATTGCAAGGCAGAGGCTTAAAACAGGTAGCGTAGAAGAGGCGGTTGCCCTTGCCATGCCACAGATAAAGGGAGCATACAGTCTTGTAATAATGTCTCCACGTAAGCTTATAGGCGCAAGAGATCCGCATGGCTTCAGGCCTCTTGTCCTTGGCAAAAGAGATAATGCATATATCTTCGCATCAGAGACCTGTGCTCTTGATACTATTGATGCCGAATATATAAGAGACGTAGAGCCGGGCGAAATTGTTACTATAACACAGGATGGTCAGATCCTTTCCAATAAAACAAGATGTATTCCGGAAAAAGAGCATGGACACTGCATCTTTGAATATATCTATTTTGCAAGACCTGACTCTGTATTAGATGGTCAGAGCGTATACGATGCAAGAATAAGAGCAGGAAGGTTCCTGTATAAGGATGATCCTATAGATGCTGATATCGTAGCTGGCGTACCTGAATCAGGTAATGTTGCGGCTCTTGGCTATTCTATGGAGTCCGGAATACCTTACGGTCAGGTATTTGTAAAGAACTCTTATATAGGAAGAACCTTTATTAAGCCTGGTCAGAAGAACCGTGAAAGCAGTGTTAAGGTCAAGCTCAATGCACTAAATCATGCTGTTGATGGCAAGAGAGTTGTAATTATAGATGACTCTATCGTAAGAGGTACAACCTCTGACAGGATCATTAAAATGCTGCGTGATGCTGGTGCCAAAGAGGTTCATATGAGAATATCATCACCTCCGTTTTTATGGCCATGCTATTTTGGTACAGACATACCTGCAAGAGACCAGCTCATTGCTTATAACAGAAGTATAGAAGATATAAGAAAGATAATAGGAGCAGATTCTCTTGGATATTTAAATCTTAACAGGCTTAAAGAGCTCGTTGATAACAAGATGTCTATCTGCGAAGGATGCTTTACGGGCAAATATCCTGAAGAGCCTCCAACAGACGATATCCGAGGCGAATTCGAGGCATAAGTTTATGTGCTATAAGTATATGCGTGAAAATATATACTTATAGCGCTTTTTTATTATTATCAGTATTTTTTAGGTCTTGCCTGAAAATCTTTTATCTTAAGAATAAGGTCAGTTCCAAAAAAGATATTATAATAAACTCAAACTTCGTACATAATAATCAAATTGCAAGGAAAGCTGCACCTTTTATCTAATAAGAAACTAAATTCTGTGAAGACCTGCGAATATATGTTAGAATTATTGACAGTGATTAAAAAGTTATGGGAGGAGATTGTATGCTTAGAATAGGAATGCTGACAAGCGGCGGCGACTGCCAGGCATTAAATGCCGCTATGAGGGGTGTAGTTAAGTGCCTTGATGCAAGCGGAACTGAAATGGAAATTTATGGATTCCTTAATGGCTATAAGGGGCTCATAAATAGTGATTTTAAGATGCTTACACCGCGTGATTTCTCCGGACTTCTTACAAGAGGCGGAACAATTCTTGGTTCGTCAAGAGTTCCTTTTAAGACAATACATGAGCCTGATGAGGAGGGCAAAGATAAGGTTGCATCCATGAAGCAGACCTATTACAAGCTTCAGCTTGATGTACTTGTAGTCCTTGGCGGCAATGGTTCTCAAAAGACAGCAAACCTTCTAAGAGAAGAAGGTCTTAATATAATATCCCTTCCTAAAACAATAGATAACGATCTCTGGGGCACTGATATGACCTTTGGATTCCAAAGCGCAGTTGATGTTGCAACTAATGCTATTGACTGTATCCATACAACAGCCGATTCTCATGGCCGTGTATTTATAGTAGAAGTCATGGGACATAAGGTTGGATGGCTTACTCTTAATGCAGGAATTGCAGGTGGTGCTGATATCATTCTTATTCCTGAGATCCCATATGACATAAATAAGGTTATAGAAGCAATTGAGAAGCGTGCTGAGAATGGTTCAAGATTTACCATTCTTGCCGTTGCAGAAGGAGCTATTTCCAAGGAAGATTCAAAGCTTACCAAGAAAGAATACAAGAAGAAGCTTTCTAATTATGCGTTCCCTTCAGTATCTTATGAGATAGCAGATCAGATCCAGAAAAAGACAGGCAGAGAAGTAAGGGTTACTGTTCCCGGACATATGCAAAGGGGCGGTGTGCCTGATCCTTATGACAGAGTATTTGCAAGTCGTGTAGGAGTAGAGGCAGGACAGCTTATCCTTAAAAAAGAATATGGATATATGATAGCTTATAAGAATCGTGAGATGGTCAAGGTTCCTCTTAAGGAAATAGCAGGAAAGTTAAAGACTCTTCCTAAGGATGCAAGTATCATAAAAGAAGCTAAGATGCTTGGAGTATGCTTTGGAGACTGATTTTACCGATATTAGACTTCACTATTTTGGGGGCGCCACCAAAGGTATCAGTTCTGCTTTGCCGTGAAGAATATCTAATGCTTGTGTGATATAATGACATTTGGGATAAAAGATCCAAATATCATGGCTTATATATTTTATAACGAGCAAAAAGCGAAGCGTTTGCGAGTTTAACATGTTTTTAGAAATTTTCAATCTGCATAATTAAAAATGAAAAGGGTATATTAAATGCCATACGTAGCTTTATATAGAAAGTTCCGACCTCCGACATTTGAAGATGTCAAAGGTCAGGATCATATAGTAACAACTCTTAAAAATCAGATTAAATCAGATCGTGTAGGTCACGCATATCTTTTTTGCGGAACACGTGGAACAGGTAAGACTTCTGTTGCCAAGATCTTAGCACGCGCGGTCAACTGTGAGCATCCTGTTGATGGTAATCCATGCGGTGAGTGCGAGACCTGTAAGGCAATAGCCGAGGGCAGATGTGTTGATGTAGTAGAGATTGATGCTGCATCCAATAATGGTGTCGACAATATAAGAACTATTATCGATGAAGTTTCCTATTCTCCTACTATGGGCAAAAAGAAAGTGTATATCATAGATGAGGTTCATATGTTGTCAACCGGAGCTTTTAATGCGCTTCTAAAGACACTTGAAGAGCCTCCGGAATATGTACTTTTCATACTTGCTACTACAGAAGTTCAGAAGATACCGATTACTATTTTATCAAGGTGTCAGAGATATGACTTTCATCGTATAACTATAGATACTATCGAAGACAGGCTTAAGGAAGTTACTGACTCGGAAGGTATCAAGGCGCAGGAGAAGGCGCTTAGATATATAGCAAGGGCGGCAGATGGTTCAATGAGAGATTCGCTGAGTCTCCTTGATCAGTGCGTCGCGTTTAACTACGGCGAAGAGCTTACCTATGACAAAGTTCTTGGAGTTTTGGGAGCAGTTGATACAGCTGTCTTTGGCCAGATGTTTGAGGCTCTTAAAAATGCTGATGCTAAGACTGCACTTAACATACTTGCAGATGTAGTCATTCAGGGAAGAGAACTTTCACAGTTTATAGCTGATTTTGTATGGTATCTGAGGAATCTCATGCTTGTATCATCTTCTGATAATGTTGAGGATGTTGTAGATATCTCGACAGATAACCTCAAGGTTATCAAAGAGCAGGCTGAAAGTTCGGATATCGATACGATAATGCGCTTTATCAGTGTGTTTTCAGAGCTTGAAGCCAATTTGCGATTTGCAGCTCAAAAGCGTATTCTGATTGAGATGGCGCTTATAAGGATATGTCGTCCTCAGATGGAAGGTGTATCTGATGAAGGACTTGCCCAGCGTGTAAGAGTACTTGAGAATAAGGCAAGGGAATCTGCTGATATTATTCAGAAGATTAAAAGCGGACAGATTGCCGTATCAAATTCTGCACAAGCAATAAGTTCGCCGGCCAAGCCTGTTGTAGCCAAAAAGCTGGACAGACCGGTGCCTGAAGATATAGATGTTGTTGTAAGAGGCTTTGATCGTTTTCTTGGCGGTATGAAGGATGCAGCACTTAGAAATGCCATTCATCTTGACAGACCAAGGCTTTCACTTGGCGCTGACAACTCTCTTCAGATGGTATTTAGTAAGCAGACGACCTGCAGCTTTGTTGAGACTCAGAAGGCAACTCTTGAACAGGAGATTGCAGACGTTTTTGAAAAGGATATAAAGATAGATATAAGAGCACTTGCTCAGGGCGAGCAGTTCGAGCAGTCTTATATAGACCTTGAAACAATTCAGTCTGCTATTCAGTTTGACGTAGTTACAGAAGACGAAGTCAAGATACCTGAAGAGCAGGGTGATAAAGTCAGGGAAGCATCTAATGATACGGAACCTTCTTTGGGAGAGGTGACTGACACAGTTAATGCATCTGATAATGATGACCTTCAGGATATGAGTCCTTTGGATGATGGCAATTCATTTGAAGAAAAAGATGAGCCTGAAGAAAGCTGATTCTGAGGAAAACTAAATCAAATTCAGATAAGTAAGGGACAAACCTTGCATGGTTAAGATATAATGATGTAGGCGTCAAAAGTTTCTTTTGCCCCTTTTATCATATGATAAACAGATAATTAGTACATAGAAATTTTTTCATATGTCTTTTTATAAAAAGGATTTTACGGAGGTATTTATTTATGAGTAAGCGTGGAGGATTTCAGGGAGGAATTCCCGGAAACATGAATAATCTGATGAAGCAGGCACAGCGTATGCAGCGTCAGATGGAAGAGAACCAGAAAGAACTTGAGACCAAAGAGTTCACAGCAAAAGCAGGAGGCGGAGCAGTAGAAGCTACTGTTACAGGTTCTAAGGAGCTTAAGGCTATTAAGATTTCTCCTGAAGCTGTTGATCCTGAAGATGTAGAGATGCTCCAGGACCTTATTGTTGCTGCTGTTAATGAAGCAATGGGCGAAGCTGATAAGGCTAACGCAGAGGCTCTTGGCAAGATGACTGGCGGACTCGGCGGACTTGGCGGAGGATTTGGATTCTAATGGATCTGTATAGTGGCCATGTCAACAAGCTTATAGAAGAGCTTGCTTCCCTTCCGGGAATAGGCGGAAAGTCTGCGCAAAGGCTTGCATTTTATATTATAAACATGCCCAAAGACCGTGTTGCCAGGCTTTCTGGTGCCATTAATGATGCAAGAGAGAACGTTCACTACTGTAAGAAGTGTTGCACACTTACAGATGGGGATCTGTGCCCTATATGTTCCAATGATCAAAGGGATCAGTCTACTATAATGGTAGTTGAGAACTCTAGGGATCTTGCAGCATATGAACGAACAGGCAAGTATAATGGTCTTTATCATGTGCTTCAGGGAGTCATATCACCAATGCTTGGTGTTGGCCCTTCAGATATAAGACTCAAAGAGCTTATACAGCGCCTTCAGACGGAGGATATAAATGAAGTGATCCTCGCAACAGGGTCAAGTCTTGAAGGCGAGACGACAGCTATGTATGTTAGTAAACTGGTGAAGCCCACAGGTATAAAGGTTACACGTATTGCAAGCGGAGTACCTGTCGGAGGGGATCTGGAATATATTGACGAGGTGACGCTACTGCGTGCACTTGAGGGAAGGACAGAGATTTGAAGATTTAATATTTTCAAATGGCGGGTCAGTGAATGAGATTACACTGATTTCAAACAATTATTCTCTACTTAAGTCAGGAAATGAGGTTAATATGAGCGTAAAAAGAGAATTTGTTGGGGAAACAAAAAAGGGACAGGCTGTATATCTTTTCCATATTACTAATAAAAATGATATGGAAGTTACTGTTCTTAATTATGGTATCAACATCCAAAATGTCTTTGTAAAAGACAACAAGGGTAACAGATGCGATGTTGTTCTTGGATTTGATGATCTTGAAGGTTATACAGATAACAAGCCAACACTTGGATCAACTATAGGACCATCAGCTAACCGCGTTGAAGGCGGTAAGTACATTATTAATGGAAAAGAGTATCATCTTCCTCTTAACGAAAATGGTGTGAATAATCTTCATACAGATGGAGATATGGGATTCCACAAGACAGTATGGGACAGTGAAGAAGATGACAATCTTGTGAGATTTACATATAAGGCAGCTGACGGTGAGCTTGGTTTTCCGGGAAACCGTGTATTTACAGTAGAAGTTTCACTTTCAGATGATAATGAGCTTAAACTTCATTATCATGCAGACAGCGATGCAGATACTCTTATAAATATTACTAATCATACATATTTTAATCTTGGTGGAAGCGGAAGTGGTAATATTCTTGGGCATGTGCTTCAGCTCAATTCTCATTTCTTTACACCTGTTAAGGACAAGAATTCAATTCCTACAGGTGAAAAGCGTGAAACATCCGGTACTCCACTTGATTTCACAATACCAAAGACAATAGGTCAGGACATAGCTTCTGATTATGATCAGATCACATTTGTAAATGGATATGATCACAATTTCATAATTGATGGTGCTGTTGACGAAGATGGAAATGTAAATGGAGATATGAGAGAGTTTGCCATAGTTACTAATCCTGCTACAGGAATTACAATGCATGCTTCTACAGATCTTCCTGGATTCCAGTTCTATTCAGCTAACTTTCTTAAGGGTCTGGTTGGAAAGAATGGATATGAGTACAATGAGCATGACGGACTTTGCCTTGAAACACAGACATATCCTAATTCTATAAATACTCCGTCATTCCCAAGCCCTGTTTACGGACCTGATCGTCCATATGACGCAGTAACAGTTTATAAATTTTGCTGAGGTGGAGGACTGATGGCTGAAGTCAGAAACTTTAGAGATTACAGCAGAAATAACCGAAATACAGATGCACCGGATGAAGATACCGGTGCATCTTTTTCCAGAGAGCCTTCTTATCAGGAGAAGATAAGAAATCACAAGCTGATAGTTTTTTACAGGACGCTCTTTTTACTAATAGCGGCTGTGGCAATAATATCATTTATATATGTGAATTGGCATAACAAGGTTTATACCGAGTCGCGCGTTTTGAGCACCACATCTTTGACGGGAATGTCCGGAGTTACTGTTCTTCCTCTTGGTCAGAACATAATCAGATACAGTAAAGATGGTATTAACTGTATGTCAGCGGATGGAAGAGCTCTTTGGAATATGACCTATGATATGCAGGCGCCTGTAGTGAGGGTCTGTAATGAGACAGTTGCTGTAGGTGATTACAATGGTAATACCATATATGTAGCTAATTCTCAGGGAACGCTGGGAAGTTTCGGAACGAATCTTCCTATCAGGGATTTTTGCGTTTCATCCCAGGGAGTCGTTGCAGTAATACTTGATGATGATGACATAACAAGGATCAAACTTTTTGATACTTCAGGTAAGGAACTTGCAGCTATAAAGGCTACAATGTCCAATAGCGGATATCCAACAAGTATGTCGATATCTCCTAATGGAGAACTCCTTGCAGTATGTTATCTGAAAGAGTCAGGCGGAAGCATTCAGACGGGTGTTACATTTTTTAACTTTGGTGCTGTAGGACAGAATGCAACTGACAATATGGTCAGTTCGTTCAAATATGAAGACACTATCATTCCTTTTGATGTATTCATGAACTCTGGAACCAACCTGGCTGTTTCGGATAAGAGCGTCATTTTCTATAAAGGTGAAGATGTTCCTAATGATCCTATAGTTAATGATATGGGTGAAACTGAGATCATGAGTGTGTATAACAGTGACACTTATGCAGGAATAATCAGTGCAGGAACAGCTGAAGAGGGAGCCTACAAGCTTACTGTTTATAATACTTCAGGTAAGGATGTTCTTGATATGTATTTCGATCTGGCTTATACGGATATGTTCTTTTCGGATGACCAGTTTGTACTCTATAACGACAAAGAGTGGCAGCTTTATGGAGTAGATGGAACACTGCGTTTTGAAGGGGAATTTGATGATAGCATAAGGGCGATAATCCCAGGCTCAAGCAGAAGCAAGTTTACGATCGTGACTTCTGATTCAATAGATCAGATAGAGCTAAGATAGAGCTTCAGACAAATTTATATGATGATCAACCGTTTTGTGACTATGGCATTATTATGTCAAAAAATCCTTCGTAGTTCGATGGAAACTTGATATAGGCCAGTCATGAAGCGGTTTTGTTTTTATTAAAATAATATACAATTGGTATATTATGCAATGAATATATATGAAAATAATGAGGAAATATGCAGTATTGTCTTATCAAAACATTGACATTGTAACGAAATTGCGATAAACTCGAAAACGTAAGATTTATAGTTCCAACAGATTCACTGTTAATCATTTTTCCA
>NZ_JAILQF010000185.1 GCF_024699075.1 Butyrivibrio sp. | reverse complement strand
CTTCTTGCAGGTGGATATGGTACCAGAATAAGTGAAGAAAGTCATTTAAAACCAAAGCCCATGATAGAAATAGGTGAGAAGCCTATTATATGGCATATCATGAAGGAATATTCACATAGAGGTTTTAATGACTTCATTATATGCGCAGGTTA
The DNA here is from genome assembly GCF_024699075.1 of Butyrivibrio sp. The sequence goes on along the minus strand of NZ_JAILQF010000185.1, from coordinate 5,224 downwards.
TAAGCAGTATGTGATCAAGGAATGGTTTGCTAACTATTATCTTTATAATAGTGATGTGACCTTTGATCTTACTGCAGATAATCGCATGACTATCCATAACAATATGTCTGAACCTTGGAAAGTTACCATTGTTGATACGGGAATAGATACCATGACAGGCGGACGTATCAAGAGAATACAGAAGTATGTCGGAGATGATACTTTTATGGTATCCTATGGAGACGGCGTAAGTGATATCGACATGAATGATATTTTGAAGTTTCACAAGGATCATGGCAAGATTGCAACTATTACATCTGTTAATATAGGACAGAGATTTGGAACACTTGAAATGGACGGCTCTAAGATAACTTCTTTTCATGAGAAGAATGAAGAAGATGGAAGCCGCATTAATGCTGGTTACATGGTCATGGAACCAGAGGTTTTTGATTATATCAAAGATGATAGTACTGTATTTGAAAAGGATGTCCTTGAAAAACTTGCCGTAGAAGGTCAGCTCATGGGATACAGATATGACGGCTTCTGGCAGTGCATGGATACAAAGCGCGAAAGAGACAGGCTTGAAGAATTATGGAGTAGTGGAAATGCTCCATGGAAGACTTGGAAGTAGCATGACGAAATAAGAGTTATAAGATTTTCTTGAAAAAAAGTATTTTTTTCATCATAAAATGATAAATATTAAAACAGTAATTAAAGGACGGCATATATGAAAACAATTGATGCAAGTAAGACATATTTAGTAACTGGTGCAGCAGGATTTATAGGGTATCACCTGTCAAAGAGACTCATCGAAGCTGGTGCTAAGGTTATAGGTTTTGATAATATGAATGATTACTATCCTGTAGCTCTTAAGGAAGAGAGATTAAGACTTCTTGGTATTGCAATAGAAGAGGCCAAGGCTTCTGGTAAGAACGCCTCATTTACTTTTGTAAAAGGCGATCTTAAGAACAAGGATGATGTAGATAATGTATTTAATGAATATAAGCCTGATATCGTAATGAACCTTGCAGCTCAGGCAGGTGTTCGATATTCTATAGATAATCCGGGCTCATATATAGAGTCTAATCTTATAGGCTTTTTCAATATACTTGAAGCCTGCAGACATAGCTATGATAATACAGCAGATGGATATAAAGGAGTAGAGCATCTTGTATATGCTTCATCAAGCTCTGTTTATGGTGGTAATACCAAGGTTCCATTCTCAACAGAAGATAAAGTGGATGAGCCTGTAAGCTTATATGCTGCTACCAAGAAGTCCAATGAGCTTATGGCACATGCATATTCAAAGCTTTATGGAATCCCTGCTACAGGTCTTAGATTTTTTACAGTTTATGGTCCTCTTGGAAGACCCGATATGGCACTGTTTAAATTTACTGATAAGATAATGGCAGGTAAGCCTATTCAGATATACAATAATGGTGATATGAAGCGTGACTTCACTTATATTGATGATATAGTTACAGGTATAATTAATATCCTTCCTAATGCTCCAAAAGATAATGGTAAGGGTGCACGATATAAGGTATATAACATTGGTAATAATCATCCTGAACCTCTTATGGATATGGTAACATTCCTTGAGCAGGCACTTGGAATTACAGCTAATAAAGAATTCCTTCCAATGCAGGCAGGAGATGTATATCAGACCTATGCTGATGTAACAGAACTTGAAAGAGACTTTGGCTTTAAGCCGGCAACTCCGCTTAAAGATGGAATAGAATCTTTTGTCAGATGGTACAAAGAATATTATAAAGCCTGATAGATGGGTTATATGTGAGGATTATATGGATAAGATAGCGGTACTGATACCATGCTACAATGAAGAAAAGACAATTAAAAAGGTAATAGAGGATACTAAGAAGGCTTTGCCGGAAGCTGTTATCTATGTATATAACAATAACTCTTCTGACAGGACAGCAGAGATAGCAGAAAGTGCCGGAGCAGTAGTAAGAAATGAGTACATGCAGGGTAAGGGCAATGTCATAAGAAGAATGTTCCGTGAGATAGAGGCTCAGTGCTATATAATGGTTGATGGTGATGATACCTATCCTATGGAAGCTGCTCCTGAAATGGTTGAGAAGGTGCTTGGTCATAACGCTGATATGGTAGTTGGTGACAGACTTTCATCAACATATTTTACAGAGAATAAGAGACCCTTCCATAATTTTGGTAACAGTCTTGTAAGAGGCTCTATCAATAAGCTTTTTGAATGTGATGTTAGGGATATAATGACAGGCTATAGAGCTTTCAGCTACGAATTTGTAAAGACATTCCCAGTACTTTCAAAAGGTTTTGAAATAGAGACTGAGATGACAATTCATGCTGTAACTAATAATATGCAGATAGAGAATGTAGTCATTGAATACCGTGACAGGCCGGAGGGCTCTGAATCAAAGCTTAACACCTATTCTGACGGCTTTAGAGTTATAAGGACTATATCAAGACTTTATAGGGATTATAAGCCGCTTCATTTCTTCTCAGTTATGGCGGTGATACTTGCGGCGCTTGCTGTTATATTTATTATTCCTGTATTTACAGAGTTCTGGGAGACGGGAGAAGTTAGGAGATTCCCGACACTTATAGTATGCGGCTTTACAATGATCGCTGCACTTCAGGCTTTCTTCAATGGTCTTATGCTTCAGAATATGGCTATCAATAATCGTCGTACATTCGAAATGCAACTTAACGGACTTCACAGAAAGAAGAAGGCACTTATAGCACAGATGAATGATGAAAGTGATATTGACTAATATAGTACAATAGTGATTACAGGTGTTTAAAATTTTACCCTCCTTTATGCGAGGGCGGTTAGTAGTAAAGTTTAGATAATAAAATAGAAAGAAGTAATATATATGCCAATCAGAGTTAACAGTTTCATGGGTAAACTTGGCTGGAATGCCAGAAAATATCTTCCAAATCTTGCAAGTAATGCTTATCTTAAGCTTCAGTTTATTACAAGATCACGTTCACAGAAGAAGTATGTTGACTACTTTATGAACAGTCCTGAAGTTCCGAAGCCTAATGTAGTTAATATAGAGACTATCAACAGATGTAATTCTACCTGCGCTTTCTGTACAGCTAATGTTCATGCAGAAAAGCGTCCACTTGCCAAGATTGATGAGAATCTTTATCGTTCAATCATAGATCAGCTTGCGGACTGGGATTACAAGGGACATCTTACACTTTATGGTAATAATGAACCCTGGCTTGATACTCGTATTGTAGAGTTCCATAAGTATGCGAGAGAAAAGCTCCCTGAAAGCTTTATATTCATGTCTACTAACGGACTTATTCTTACAATTGAGAAAGTTAAAGAGATCCAGCCATATATCAATCAGCTGATCATCAATAACTATTCTATGGAGATGAAGCTTCATCCTAATATTCAGAAGATATATGAGTATGTTAAGGCTCATCCGGATGAGTTCAAGGATCTTGATATTCAGATTCAGATGAGATATCTCCAGGAAGTACTTACTAACAGAGCAGGAAGTGCTCCTAATAAGAAGGCTACAGAGAAGGTTATCAAGGAGACTTGTCTTCTTCCATTCACAGATATGTGGATTATGCCTAATGGTAAGATAGGCCTTTGCTGCTGTGATAACTTCGAAGTTACTGATTTTGGAGATCTTAATGAGATGCCTCTAAAAGAGGCCTGGGGAAGTCCTAAGCTTATGGCGGCAAGAAAGGCTATAGCTTCAGGACGTCAGAACTACAAGTTTTGTACTCACTGCGACTTCATAGATGCAGGCTTTAGAATGCAGGTTGTTAATGCAATCCTTAAGCATGGCGAAGATGCTGCCCACAATATAGGTGGTCAGGAACGAATGAAGATATTCAAGAAAGAAAAGTAATACATTGTAATTTATGAATGGCGATTTTGTTTTTTATAAAATAAAATCGCTTTTCTAAAATTTTAGGAAATTGAAACAGTAATAACTACTGTAAGAGCTGCTTATAGATACACATTTTAGTATCTTATAGTTAATTAAGATTATGAGGAATTTTGCTATGACAGATTTTTTAGATACAATAGGCAGATTTTTTGCAAGATTCTGGGCCTTCATTTTTGTAGGCCTGTTTTTCATATGTACGATAGTTCTTTATGCAAGCTTGGGAGAAGATAGCTATATAGCAATTCATGACAATCTTGACCTCTTCATACCACAGTTTCAGATGATGAAAAACGATGGAACATTTTTTGCTCTGGAGGCTGGTACGGACTTTTTAAATGGCATTAGCAGAAATGTGCTTCCATCAGAGTTTTCTCTATACACAGTATTATTTATGATACTGCCTTCATTTTGGGCTTATGTTGCAGGATATCTTGTTAAAATCATAATTGCTATGGCTGGTAGCGGTCTTCTTGTTTATGACATCCTTACACACGAGGGTCTTGATACATGGACTAAAAGGGGCGTATATTATGTGCACCCTGTAAAGCGTGACTATACTTCAGTTATTACTATTACTGTTCTTATATCATTTACATATGGTATTCTGAATCTGTTCCCTGCATTTGGAATTCCATTTGCATCAATTCCGCTTATAATCTATCTTCTTAGGATCACATATATGGAACCGACATTTTGGAAGTTCCTTCTGATATTCTGTTATCCTTTCGTGTCATACTTCTCATATCATGGCATGTTCATAATGGGATATCTTGTGATAGCGATTATCTGGATGTGGATTCGTAATCATAAGTTCCCATGGCAGCTTGCGCTTGGACTTGTAGTTCTTGCTGCAGGAAGTGTTATATGCGAATACAGACTGTTTGCTACAATGCTCTTTTCAAGTGAAGAGACCATAAGATCTACTATGGTAGAAGCAGACTTATCAGCTATAGAGATACTAAAAGAGATCATAACATCCTGGACAGGCGGTATGATGCATGCCAATGATGCACACATGTATATAGTCCTTCCAACCTGTGTTATATACTTCTTCTATCTGAACAGTAAGTATATTAGAGAAGGCAATGGAATAGGTATATTCCATGACTATTTTAATTTCTGTGCTATTGGCATAGCTTTTAACAGTATTGTATACGGCCTTTATAACAGTGCATTTCTAAGGACTATATTTGAAACTATCGTACCACCGCTTAAGGGTTGGCAGTTCAACAGAACTATCTTCTTTAATCCTTTCCTTTGGTATGCATCATTTTTTATTGTGTGTTACAGAATCATATTGTGGGCTTTGCAGGGGAATCTTACTAGTG
>NZ_JAILQF010000160.1 GCF_024699075.1 Butyrivibrio sp. | reverse complement strand
AATCAGCTGACTCTTAGAGGAACCTGGAATTCCTCGTTCTATGGAATTGATGGCAAAGGAGACGACTGGAGATATGCACTTGATCGTCTGGTTGTTTGGTCTAAGTTAAGGGCTGAAGGTAAATCTATTATGCTTCCACATGATCTTATAACTCATCGTTTTAGCCTGAAAGACATGAATTTGGGTCTTGATATCATGCGAAACAAGTCTGAGGAATATGTGAAAGTGATGGTGGAATCATAGTCAGATGATTTGTTGTAAGATGGAAAAGGGTAAGACTATTGGTGGGAAGAGCTGAATTCATATAAACATAACAGGGATCAAATGAGTTTTGACTTTGCTTGTTGGAAGAATAGTTATGATTATGATATATGCAATTACTTAATTTATAATAATCCATGGTGTGTAGGTGTAGCAATCCATAGAGGTAATCAAGGCTGAACATAATGTGATAAGGAGAGAAGCTTTTTATATACAAAACTATGTAATAAAATAAATGATTGTACTCCCAATAGATACTTTTGTGTGACCAATTTTTTCTTCAAAATCGATTATTTAATCTGTGACTCGACATGGTTTGTCTAGTCACTAGACAAAAATATGTCGAGTTACTAGATATTTTGCATCCCTTATTTTATAATAATATCTAGAATAAGGAGGGTAATCATGGCTATACCGGTAAATATTGATGAACTAATAAGCAATAAGGTTGTCGAGTCAACAAGAATAGAATATAAAGAAAGCTTTAATCCTGAACCTATAATCAGAACTATCTGTGCTTTTGCTAATGATATTGATAATATTGGCGGAGGCTACATAATTATTGGAGTGGAAGAAGAAAACGGAGTTCCCAAATTGCCGGTAAAAGGTGTTGAAAAGGCTGAGATTGATAAGATATTAAAAAAGTTAAGAGAGTATTGTCATTATATAGAGCCGTTATATGAGCCAATTGTTGAACCGGTAGAATATGAAGGTACAAATCTTATTGCTATATGGGTTCCAGGTGGTTATGGAAGGCCATATAAAGCTCCTAAAAACGCTTTGCAAAAGCAGTCTGTTAAATACTATTATATTCGCAAATTTTCCAGTAGCGTAATAGCCTCTTTGGATGAGGAGAAAGAATTATTCTATATTTCTTCCAGCATTCCTTTTGATGATAGAGAGAATCTGGCTGCAGATGTAGATGATCTTGATCTGGGAATTATGCGAGAACACTTGAAAGAAATTAAAAGCTCTCTGTATGAACAGTCTAAATCAATGGATCTTTTAACGCTTGCTAATGACCTTCAGATAGTAGCTGGTCCTCCGGAACGAATTAAACCTAGAAATGTTGGCATATTGATGTTCAGTGAGCATCCTGAAAAATATTTCAGGTATGCAAGGATAGAAGTAGTGGATATTCCTGAACCTACTGGTAGGAATATGGTAGAAAAGGTGTTTAATGGCCCTATTCAAAGACAGCTAAGAGATGCACTTTTATATATACAAAACTATGTGATAAAAGAAGCAGTTGTCAAAGTTTCAGGAAAGGCTGAGGCTGTTAGAATACAAAATTATCCATATGATGCTATAGAAGAAATATTGTCTAATGCTGTTTACCATAAGTCATATCAGATCAATGAGCCTATAACGGTCAGAATTACATCTGATCAGATTGAGATTACAAGTTTTCCGGGCTTTGACAGGAGCATAACCAAGGAAGCTATCGAACAAGAAGATATAAGAGCTCGGTCTTATAGAAATCGCCGTATTGGAGATTTTCTCAAAGAGCTTGGCTTGATAGAAGGTAGAAACACAGGATTCCCTAATGCCAGAGAAGCTCTGGAACTTAACGGTTCTCCAAAACTTGCTTTTGAAATGAATGAAGAAAGAGATTATCTGTCTGTGATCATTAAGATTCATGATTATTTTAGAGGCAACTCCAAATCAGCAGATGAATTTGAGGAAAAGATTCTGGCTATATTAAAAGAGAAAAAGCTGTCCTTAACTGAACTTTCAAAGAAGATGGGGTATAAAGGAATTACTGCTAAACTTAGGAATGCTGTTAATAAAATGCAACAAGAGGGCAAAGTAATAACTGTACTTGGTGATAATAATAAACCTAAGCTTAGCGTGAAATCTTAGGCTGTTACGGCAAAGCAGGAAAAGCCGATGGCTATACTAATGATATATTATTTATAAAGAACTGATGGGAGCTGGAGTAAATGCTAAAGATATTTTTTGGAGAAAAAGAAGATGTAATGAATGGGCCTTCCTGGTTCAGATTTAATTATAAGGAAGAATGGCTTGCTGATCCCCTTGTTTCACAAATGA
>NZ_JAILQF010000147.1 GCF_024699075.1 Butyrivibrio sp. | reverse complement strand
CATTCGATCTTATTGAATGGGTCTGCTTTGATGAAAAAACATTAAAGGCATATAGTGCCGAATTGGAATAGTATACATTAAATAAATATATACTCAAACTTCGCACATTATAATGCGCTACCTTCCTTGCGATTTGATTACCTTGGGCAGTTAATAAAGGTTTTCCTTGTATTAACTGCCCATTTTATAAAAATTCCTAAAATACCTCAAAGATTACAGCATCATCTGTTCTTCACAATCTCAACTACTTCTCCAATATACATGTCATGAATATCATTATCTGCATACATTGTATCTGCCACATCTTTTGGCATATTCTCAGTTAGAAGAGACTGTTTGAACAGCTTCTTACATACAAGTGTAACTTCAGCTTCCTTAAATGACATGGACTCTCCCGCTTTTACAGACGTAAGACCTGATGCTGTCATCTTGTCCATGTCTCTTCCTGATTTAGAGCCCAATATGCCAAGCTCCTTCTTGTACTCTTCAGGATAGAAGCTAACTGTGAAGTATTCATTTTCATCCATGAATTTATGAGTATATCTTGACTGTCTTACATATACAGTAGCAACCGGCTTATTCCAGATCGTTCCAAGGCCTCCCCAGCTTATTGTCATTGTGTTAAAGCTCTTCTCATCTCCGGCAGTAAGAAGCGCCCACTTCTTATCAAACTGCTTAAAGATATCCATTGTAAATTCCATGATATAACCCTCCTTTTTCTATCATCCTAGTCTACACCATTACCCAAAGTCTATAGGTAAGAACATTTTTTAGTCCTTCCACTCATATACTGAGGGTTTTAAAATTGTTCACTCCTGACCCTCATATACTGAAGTCTTAAGCTCTTCAATCTCAAGGCCTGTATCCATTTTATAATACATTTTGTCAAAATACCTGGTTATAAGTTCCATATCTTCATCTATAATAGCATGTCCTTCTTTATGAATGTGAACTACAAGATGATCCGATAATCCTTCTTTTTCATATACTTCATTTGCCTTCTTATAGCACTGCCACATAGACGGCGCATTAACCCAGTCTTCACCCATGCATGCTGCAATTATGAAATAATACCTGTCCGGGCTCATCGCAAGTATTGGCAGATTCTCCTGGTCAATCTTTATATCTTCTTCCGACTTATAGTTCATGAACTTATCATTAAACCAGCCTCTTTCTGAGTCTGACTGCAGGCTTTCAAGCGGCTCATTCTTTTCATAAGTATACTCTGAAGGCCCTCCTATATCACTAAGATCATAAGTCTTCCCTTGTGAAAAGAAGCTATATAAAGCCAGTCCTCCTGCCCCTGAGCATGCAGGTATTACCATCCTGAACCTCTCATCAAAGGCTCCGCATACTGCTGTGGCCTTGCCCCAGCGAGATACACCTGCAACCATGGAAGCATCTGCATCAAGCAAGTATTCTTTATCAAGTCCTGCATATACAGCATCAAGTATTTTAGATGCTCCCCATGCCCAGGCCATAAGGACTCCGGTCTTATCTTTATCATCTTCTCCGTAAGGATACAGATCATAGAAGGCACCACTGCGACTTGTATCATCTGCTGCCACTTTAGTAATCTCCATGACTATCAAAGTATACCCTTTGTATAGTGCTTTATCAGCCGACATCATAGGATGCATGCAGATGATAAAAGGATTTCCCTTCGGATACTTCTTTGATGCTTCTTCATCCGGATGATAGATGTGCACGACAAAAGAGGTCTTAGCACTATCATTAGATACTGATATCTTAACAAGATCTCCGCCGATAACCTCAAATGGATTACTTATGTCTTCTTCACTCCTTGGATCCTTGCCAAGAAGCTCAAAAGTCACTTCCTCATTTTTTCTCCACGTCCCATAAATATTCTCTTCGTAGTACTTCCTAAGCTTCTCCTTATCCATAAATCCCCCTCAAAAAATAATACTTATTTATTATTTAAATATTTTTTATAGGAAAGGTCAATTGCAAATGCGCCAAGAGGAGCAGTTATAACTATTGCAAGAACTGCGACTGTAAGTACTGTATCGCCGCAGGCAAATCCCAGTGCAAGCGGTATTCCTCCAATAGCTGCCTGTACAGTTGCTTTTGGTGTATAAGCCATCATTGTAAATAGCCTTTCTTTTTGGTTAAAGTTTGTTCCTATAAGACATACAAATACTCCGAGCATTCTAAAGACAAGCGCGCCCGCGATCACTATAAGTGCTTTTACACCAACTTTGCCAAGATATCCAATATTTACAGTTGCTCCTACGAGCACGAACAGGAATACTTCTGAGGCAACCCAGAGCTTTTCATATTTACTTGAAAGTCTTTTGGCTACAACTTCTCTCTTTTTCTGTAAGCCTATTCCTATGAACATAACAGCAATTAAAGCTGAGAATGTAATTGCTGTAGTCAGCATGTCTTCAACTGCTACAAGAATGAAAGAGATGCTTAAGATAATAAGAACTTTGGAAGTATCTCTGATATGCACTTTCTTAAAATAATAAGCCAGCAGATATCCAATACAAAGGCCTATAACAATTCCAAGTATTATGGAAACAGGGATATTTACAAAGCTTATTATTGATGCACTTTCTCCCTGCATCATCCCTGTAAAAGTTGAAAACAGGACTATGACATATACATCATCAACAGAAGCTCCTGCAAGAATCAGCTGCGGAACTCCCTTCTTAACTCCATATCCTTCATCCATGAGCTTGACCATTCTTGGAACGACTACTGCAGGTGATACTGCTGCCAAAACAGCGCCCATGATTGCAGCTTCAAGTAAGGACAGTCCCATTAGCTTTGATGAAAAGAAGACTGTTCCTACAAGTTCGAAGGTTGCCGGCAAAAAGCACATAAGTATCGCAGGTCTTCCAATCTTCTTAAGACCAGACAGATCAAGACCAAGACCTGCCCTTGTAAGGATTATGATAAGAGCTATCTTTCTAAGGTCTGCAGATATCAGAAGTATATTTTCATCCAAAAGATTAAGGGCATAGGGCCCTAGTACAATACCTGTAGCAAGCATTCCTATGAGACTTGGCAGTTTGACTTTCTTGCATATCCATCCCATGGACATACCTACAATTAGAATCAGCGAAAAACTAAGTAACATATATTCCTCCTTATATACGCAGAAAAAGCTGATATCCCCTGCGCATTATATGATCGCAGAAGTCATCAGCTTTAATAAGCGGTTTAAGTATTAAATACTTAGGGAGAACCTCATTCCCTTTATTAATCTTTATTGATCTTTCTAAATGCTATCATAGAAGAATTAAGTTGGCAAGCATTTTATATATAAGGATTATAGTAGACAAGCCTGCTCATCGCCTTCTGGTAAATGGAAGTTTACAGTCTTACTTCTATAGGCCTTGCTATTTCTATGCTGTCTTTGGTCATATCGCATCCATATGCAATGACATGAACCCCCTTTTGCCAGGCCTCTTTCAAGGTAGTAGCAAATTCTTCCTGAACTGATACTGCTGCCTCAAACCATTTAACATCAGGAAGCTGTATGACGAACATGATATAAGCTTCATAGCCATCATCAATGCATTTCATAAGTTCATGAAGATGCTTTACCCCTCTTTTTGTAGGCGCATCAGGGAACCTGGCAATACCATCTTCTATAAGCGTAACACCTTTGATCTCCATAAAGGCCTTCTTATCACCATGCTCTAAATATATATCAAAACGAGAGTCCCCATACTTAACTTCCCTTTTTACCATCTTAAGATCCGGGAAAAAAGTTTTCTGATTCAGCCACTCTTCTGCTACATAATTAGTGATCTGAGAGTCTACATTAATTATGCTTCCGTTATGTTCTACTGCGATAAGATCATATTTAGTCTTACGCTCAGGATTATCAGATTTCTGGAAATAGGCTCTGCATCCTTGTTTTAACAGCTTTATAAGTCTTCCTGTATTTTTGATATGTGCAAGCTCAGGCTGGCCATTTATCTCTGCATTGCAGGTGAACCTGTTGATCCTTGATATAAATAATCCTTCTGAAATGTTAGAATACTTCAATCTAAACCCTCACTACTTATAATGAATCCCTTTATTAGTCATAACTTTTAAACGTATAAATCAGAAGCACACATTCACAGCGTGTTTCGTAAAAGTTTGTAATATTGTTTACTCAAACTTTGCAACAACCTTGTTTTTGCCGCTGTTCTTGGCATCATACAGGGCTTTGTCGACATTTTTAAGAGTATCTGTATAGTTACCTGTATAAGAGGATATTCCTATAGATATTGTAAACGGAATAGGCGAATCCTTTGATCTTTCTATATCAGATCTTAGCTCTTCCATTCGAGAAGTGGCAGTATCTATGTCACAGTCTCTAAATATTATTACAAATTCCTCGCCGCCATAACGGATCACATAATCATCTTTTCTCATATGTTTGGTCAGTTTCTGGCCAAGATAGAAAAGTGTAACGTCACCGGTATAGTGACCGTTTTCATCATTGATCTTCTTAAAATCGTCGATATCAAGCATAGCTACAGCTATAGGCTCTGTCAATGATGCATCAGTAATGACATCATCCGATACGATTTTTTCCAAAAGATGTCTGTTATAAACCTGCGTAAGAGGATCTGTCATCATAGCCTGCTCAAGCTGTTTAGATACTCTGTAATGGTCAAGATAAAAGGCTGTCAGTATGTAATGAACAAGCATGATACCGATAATGCAAGGAATCTCTAATGCAAGGATCAGTTCATAATTAGTGTAATGATTAAAAAGATTGGTAATAAAGATCTCTACTATAAATACAACACCGTTAATAATAGTATCCGTGGGCGTTGACACGAATCCTATTACAAGCCAGAGCAGATTAACTATTATGATCCCTGTGATGGAATTACTGTTATCAACAAGATTGTAAGCTGTCCAGCTTGCTGCAATTACCATTCCATGGCCAAGGAAGAAGTCCATAAATACCATGACTCTTGAGTTACTATTTTTATGAGTGACACCAAAAAATATAGCAATAAATGCAAGAATGGATAGTCTTGGAATAAGCGTAGGAATAATAGAACCATTGATCATATAATCCGAATAAATGAAAAATATGGTCGTAAGGCATGCAACAAGAAGGCTAAGCTCAACAATACCCTGATAGTACTCGCACTTAGCCTGATAAAACTCAGCTCTTTCTTTAGTACTCATTGCTTTTAGATCTTTTAACAAAGATGCTATCAATCTGACACTACTTATTACTCTCATGTCCTATACCTCTATCTACAATTGTATCAAAATTTCGTTCATTATAGAACATCATGACGCATCCAATTGAATCTCGCATTTTATGTTTTAAAACGCAAACTTCGCACTTTATAAATAAACTATGGTCCTTGCAAATTGCAAGGAAAGTAACTTTATTTTCAGGCGGGTAAAATTTCTTTTTACAATTCGTGACTTAATGATATGATACTATAAGAAAATAAAAAAATTTAAGTGCAGATAGGTAATATATGAACTCAAAAGAACTTGTTACTATTATTGTGCCCGTATATCAAGTAAAAAATTCAATAAAAAAATGCCTCGACAGCTTACTATCACAGACATATACAAATACAGAAATCTTACTTATAGATGATGGCTCATCAGATGGCTCCGAATTAGTATGCGATGATTATGCCATTAAGGATAACCGAATAAAAGTCATACACAAAAATAACGGCGGAGTGTCTTCTGCGCGAAATACAGCACTTAAACATGCAAATGGAAAATACTTGTGCTTTGCAGATAGCGATGATTATGTAGAACCTGAATGGATTGAAAAGCTTATTGAAAATATGAAAGAAAGCTCTCTTTCTGTTTGTGGTTATTATGAAGTTTATTCCGATAAGAAAGTGCACCGCGATGGTATTGATGTCAAACAGGAACTTGATTATGACAGAGCTGTAGATTATCTTCTTCGCCAAGAGTTCTATAGAGGATATCTGTGGAATAAAGCTTTCGACAGACAGATTATAATAGGCAATCATATTCTCTTTGATGAATCATTGAACATATGGGAAGATGTCAAGTTTGTTTATCAGTATTTAAGAGTTGTAAGACAAGCAGTATACGACCCATCTCCACTATATGATTATGTATTTAATGAAGGTTCTGCCACACACGGACAATACTCTGAAAAATACTTAAGCGGTCCTTTGGACGCAATAAAAGTTCTTGAGATAATAAAGACTGAAAATAAAGATAAGGAAAGCCTGAAAGCTATAATAAATCTTAGAATGCTTCAGAACTGTATCAGCTATTACCGTAATCTTTGCTTTACAAAAGACAGGTCAAAATATAATGAGACAGAGAAAAGGGTCCGCTCTCTTTTAAAGGAAAGCAGCTTAGCTTCTTCTATGCTGAGCGGAAATGAAAGATTTTCATGTAAGCTACTTCTTATTAGCCCAAAGCTCTTTTTTATCATCTTTAAGATGACACACTAAGGCAGTCTATTTGATACAGATTCTTCGGATATTTGAAGAATCTTCCGGAAAAGGGCGA
>NZ_JAILQF010000057.1 GCF_024699075.1 Butyrivibrio sp. | reverse complement strand
TCAATCAAACCGCTGATAAAATCAGGCAGAATAGGAATCACTGCCCCCATTATAGCTATATACACCCATGTTAAAAAAACAAAAATCAAACTAGTTATTAAAGCTTTTATATATTTTTTCATCAGTCATCCTTATGCGCATGATACTGGTTTTCCGCTGCAAAAGAATACTCGTCAGGATCACCTGTTGTAACAAGAAGCAGAAGTCTCTTCTCCTCCTGGCTAAGACCATCAAAGGTATCTATTGTAATTGTTCCTGTTATTTTATCATACATTTTTAAATCTTCAAAATGTCTCAATGCTTTCTTGCCAGCACCATCGAAATCGCCGTATTTATATGGAATTGTATCTTCCCTACAAACGCCCCATAACATAAGAAAAATGGTCCAGAGAGCTACGCTCTCTAGACCACTTTGTCTACAGTCTGAAGCTCACACTAAAAAAGTGTGAGCTTTTCAAATATCTATATTTTAGATATACCTCAAGCAGATCTTACACATAAAGCTGCATATTCTGCCATAAGTTCCTGGATCAGATCATGTACAGGGACGATCTCTTTGATCCTTCCTACATTACTTCCACAAAAGATAAGTCCTTCATCAAGATTACCTTTAACTGCATTAATAAGAGCTTTAGTTATGCAATATGGAGCATCCTTAACATTACAGGTCTTGATACACTGATAACATTTGGTTATTGCAAGTTTCTTCTCTTCTTTCTGCTTAATGAACTCGTTGCGAATTGCACGTCCCGGCATACCAACAGGGCTATCTATGATCTGAACATCATCCTCTGTTGCGTTAACATAAGCATTCTTGAAAGCATCTGAAGCATCACACTCATTTGTTGCAACAAAACGTGTTGCCATCTGAACTCCATCTGCTCCAAGGTTCATGAATTTATTAATATCTTTACCATCCCATACACCGCCTGCTGCAATGACAGGGATTTCTTTTCCGGTCTCTTTCTCAAGATCGCGAACATAAGATACAACCTCTGAAGTAATCTTTTCAAGCTCAGGTTTTGAGCCTTCTTCTGCAAAGAGCTCATCTCTCTTAAAACCCAGATGTCCTCCTGCTTTAGGTCCTTCTATAACGATCATATCAGGAATATAATTATATTTTCTGCGCCAGGTCTTAACTATAAGCTGGCAGCATCTAAGTGATGAAACAATTGGTGCTATCTTGGTCTTACTGCCTTCGATGAATTCAGGAAGATTAAGTGGAAGTCCGGCACCTGAAATTATAAGATCTATGCCCTGCTTCACGAATTCCTTGACAAGGTCTGCATAATCAGTCATTGCCACCATGATATTGGCAGCTATTATCTTATCTTTACCTGCTATCTGCCTTGCCTTCTCTATCTCTGTCTTGATGGCACGCATATTAGCTTCTTTAGGATTAGTTTCAAAGTCTGGCTCAAGATAGCCTATATCAGCTGCTGACAGAACGCCTATTCCGCCTTCTCTGCTGACAGTTCCGGCAAGCTTATGAAGAGAAACACCTACTCCCATTCCGCCCTGTATTATAGGATACTCACAGCTTTTGTCTCCAATACGAATTCCTTTGATCATAATACCTCCACCGCAGTATTAAACTGCAAATTTACTGCTAAATTTGATAATTTTCATACATAATAGCCATGTAGTTTTTAATACTACATATGAGGGTATTATAAATCTATAAGAAAACTATTGCAATGTTTTTAATTAAATATTTTTATATATTTTATTGTTTGGTTATTACTTTTAAGAGATTGCTTTAAGCATTGCATCAACATTCTGCTTCATTCTTTCAGCACTCTTTGTACTTACTACGCCGTATACATTCATATCCTGTCCGTATATCCAGGAGAAAGCAACTTGTGATACTGATAGACCTGTCTCTTCAGCTATATCTTCACAGACTTTAAGCGTAGCCATATTTTCCTCACTTACGTAGGTCTTGTAATTATCCGGAGATAATACCTTCTTAGCGCCCTTATAATCATCGCTTTTAAATCTTCCACTGAAAAATCCGGCTGCCATTGAAGAATATGCAAGAACGGGCATCTGGCTATCTATATACCATTTTCTGGCATCTTCGTTTTCATCACCTGATATAGTAAGGCATCCTGGCCAGGGCGCTCTTGTAGGAACTGCCATACTAAAGCATGGACTGGAAACTGCAAAAGGAATAAGGCCATGTTCTTTGGCATACTCATTGCCCTCGGCAATTCTTTCATGAGTCCAGTTAGATACACCAAAACTCTTGATGCTGCCTTCTTTATAAAGGGCATTTAATAGCTCTATTATCTCTCCTACCGGCACCTGAGGATCATCCCTGTGAAGCAGATATATATCTATATAATCTGTGCACAGCTTATCAAGAGAAGTTTTAAGGTCTTTCCTTATCTCTTTCTCTCTGATACGGCTTCTCCAGAGCATATCAGGATGTCCGCCTTTAGTAAGAAGTGTTACTCTCTGCCTGTTATTGCCGATTTTGATCCATCTTCCTACAGATTCCTCGGCGCGTCCATAAACTCTTGCAGTATCTATGGCATTAACACCTAGATTTACCATCTGCTCAATAAGTTCGTTGCCGTCTCCTCCAGACTGAAAAGGCTCAGCAGCTGTTCCATAGAAAATTCTTGATACTTCAGTATCCTTACCTGCGATTTTGATCATGTTGGCCTCCTACTCTTTTTCTATTCTGAAACTTTCACTTCTTACTCATCATATTATTGATATGTATATGTCAGATAAGATCTCCGCTAAAGTGCTGAATCTCGTGCTGAATTATCTGCGCTGTGAAGTCCTTGTATTTGCCGTGCTGCGGCTTAAAATCCTGATCCAGATAATCAACTTCGATTTCCTTATATCTAACGCATGGACGAACTCCATCCAAAGACAGGCAACTTTCAGAAGTCTCATATTTGCCACTTCTTGATGTAATAACTGGATTGATCATCGGGAAGATAAAAGGGCCTGCAGCTACCACAATGATCTGCTTCTTTACTCCTATCATGTTAGCAGCCATGCCAACGCATCTATCCATATTTGCTTTTAATGTATCTATAAGATCCGTAACAACCTGAGCATCTGCTTTAGTTGCAGGTTCAGATTTTTGCTGCAAAAATAAAGGATCTTTTACTATCTGTTTTACCATTTATGTCCTCCAATAATAAAACTTTGTCCTTATTACTACATGCTTTGTATTCTTCGCGTATTTTATTATAATTCATTTTCTCCCGAGCTTTCTCATCATATAGAAATAACATCCAAAGCACAACGTTATCTGAAGCATAGTAGAACATGGTGTTGCCAGCCCTATATGAAACAAGGACACCGGTTCCCATCTACTCATGATAAAAGATACCGGTACTCTCACCGCAAATGCTCCAATGATTCCCTGAACCATTACAAACCTAGTATATTCCATTCCATTATAGAATCCCACAAAGCAAAATAAGAAACAAGTGAGAAGACAATCTATAGCATAAGCTTTAAGATAATCTGCTGCAGCAAGTATAACTACTTCATCATTTGAGAAAATTCCAGCCAACAAATCTCCATGGAAAAATGCTGTGTAAAACATCGTAAATCCAAAGATGAAAGAAATGGCCACAGCACTTTTTAACCCTTTTATAGCTCTGTCTATCCTGCCGGCGCCCCTGTTCTGAGCAACAAAAGCTGACATTGACTGCATAAATGCTGCAGGAACAAGCATAATAAAGGCACATACTTTCTCTGCTACTCCAACACCTGCTGAAGCCGTAAGTCCTAAAGCATTAACTATAGCAAGAATCACGAGAAATGATATTCCCACAAGCAAATCCTGTACTGCTATAGGTGTTCCCAGAAATAGAATCTTTCCAATTATCTTCCGATCCCATCTGAGCATCTTAAGGTTGAATTCAAAGGGGAGCTTCTTTTTGCTAATAAGTAGCAATGAGATCAAAACGCTTACAAGCTGTGCTAAAACTGTAGCAATAGCAGCACCTTTTGTCCCCATATTAAATACTGCTACCAGAACAAGGTCTCCTATAATATTAAAAATACAGGCTATAAGTACAGTTACAAGTGGTGTGTTTGAATCTCCAAGTCCTCTGAAAATACCACCTATAAGATTATATGCAATAATAACGATGATACCTGTACCGCATATCTTAATATAAGCAGAAGTCAGGTCGAATGCTTCTGTTGGAGCATGCATAATTGCTGCAAGATTTTTGGAAAAAAATGGTATTGATATAGTTAGTGCCAGTCCAACTGACATGAACATCACAAGGCCACTTCCAATTATTCTTCCACCTTCATCTGCTTTTTTCTCACCTATCTTCTGTCCCAGAAAAATAGTCATTCCCATACAAAGGCTTGCAATAAGATTAGTAATTGTCATCATGATCTGTGATCCTGTCGATACAGCTGACACATCCGATGCCTCTGAAAATTGTCCTACAATCAGCAGATCAACTGCACCATAAAGAGATTGCAGAAAAAGAGCTATAAGAACAGGTATTGCAAATTTTAAAAGTGGAGCAACTATCTTTCCGGTTGTAAAATCTGTTTGTCTTTCCATAATGATAATCCTCTCAAAAAAAAGAGCCGGATAAGAAAGTCCCGGTATTCCAACCAGACATCTTATCCAGCTCGTTATTTCTTACATGAATAACTCACCCTCCGATGAACATCCTCATGCTAACATCT
>NZ_JAILQF010000121.1 GCF_024699075.1 Butyrivibrio sp. | reverse complement strand
CTGCTTCAACTGTGGGATTTCCACGTGAGTCAAGGATTTCTCTACCAATTACTTTTTCGATCTCAAGATAATTCATCTTTCCACCTTTCTGAATGCCGGTTTTATACCGAGCTATACTGAGTAAAATATGCCCTAAACGCTTTATTAGCGCTAGTAGGTTTATGAATTGAAAAAAGTTAGTCATCGCTAACCATTTAATATTAGCATATGCTAACCCCTATTTCAATATGCAAATTTACTTTGACATAGATATTACTTATAAGTATGTGTCTAATTATTAAAACGGCAAAATTAAAAGAACCACTTTGACACTTAATAACGTTTCATCACAAAAAAGTACCTTATTAATCAATTATGATAAGTAATCGACAATATCTGCGTAGTACTCATCATTTTTATGTAATAGAATGACTTAAAGATCAAAAATCCCGCGTAAAGTCTCACGAGCAAGACTTTAAATTTTTTATGTAATTACGGAGAAAAAAATGAATCTCAAAACCGCTTACGAACCTTATTTTAAGATAGGTGCTGCGATTTCCAGATGGAATCTGCATACCGAAGCTCACATGAAGCTTCTTACAGACCAGTTCAACAGCTTCACCTGTGAAAATGATATGAAGCCCATGTTCTTTCTGGATATGAATAAAAATATGTCAGAGCCCCAAAAGTATGATCTTAATCCCGCGCTTACGTTTGAAAATGCGATACCTTACCTTGAGTTTGCCAAAGAAAACGGCATATCCATGCGTGGTCATACTCTTGTATGGCATAATCAGACTCCCAAGGGGTTCTTCTGCGAAAACTACAATGAGAATTTCCCTTTTGCTGACAGAGAGACAATCCTTAAAAGACTTGAAAACTATATCAAAGGCGTTCTAACTTTTGTTCAGACCAATTATCCGGGGATCATCTATGCCTGGGACGTTGTAAATGAGATCGTTGATGAGGGCGATTTCAGAAAATCCATCTGGACCCAAACTGTAGGCAATGACTTTTATGTCAAAGCATTTGAATATGCCAGAAAATATGCAGCTGATGGTGTTGACCTCTTCTACAACGACTACGAAACAGCTCTTGACTGGAAAAGAGATTTCATCATCAAAAACGTGCTGACACCCCTTATGGAGAAAAAGCTTGTGGACGGAATGGGCATGCAGTCTCATCTCCTTATGGATCATCCAGATCTTAGCGACTACAAAAAGGCTGTTGAAAGCTACGGCGCTCTTGGAATCAAATTACACATAACAGAGCTTGATATGCACAACACTGATCCTTCAGATAAGTCCATGCACGAGCTTGCCTTAAGATATAAAGAGTTCTTCAAGATTTATCTTGATGCCAAGAAATCCGGCAAGGCCAATATCACAAGTGTTACCTTTTGGAATCTTCTTGATGAGACCAGCTGGCTCTCCGGCTTTAGAAAAGAAACAAGCTATCCGCTTTTATTTAAAGGAAAGTGCGAAGCTAAAGAGGCTTATTATGCAGTACTTAGCGCTGCACTCGGGCCCGATACTCCTTAAGGCGCAGGCCTTATAAGCAGTCTATATAAAGGTACAGAGGTTCAGTCTTGGATATTAAGTATCTTGATAACAGCTGTATTAGCATAGGTCATAGGATCTGTATGATAGAAAAAGACAACTCCCTTAACAGGTGCAAACAGCGTTTCAAGTATTCTTCCTTCATAAGCATCTACTATATTTGCAAGTGGTGTACCTTCATCAACTTTGTCACCAACTTTTACCAGCGGCTCATAGAATCCTGATCTTGAAGTTCTTACTGATATAAGTTCTGTATCAGATATAGCAGTAATATTTTTTACCATTACAGGGCTGTATTTGATCATGCCCATATTTGCAAGAAAATTCATAACTGAAATAACAGCCTGGCCTGCCCCTGTTTTACTGATCTTGGATGTGGTATTGGTATACAAAGAGAAAGCCTTTGTATTCCATACCTGCCAGTTATAATTAAGAGTTGTAGTGTCGTAGGGCCTTACCTTTCTTTCTACGATATATTTAAGGCCAAACTTTTCAGCATCACTTTTCTTGGTCTGTCCTTCGTTCATATATCTAACATGAGGCACAAAATCTCCAGGCATATAAAAAGATGTAAATTGTATACCATATATGTAGTCCTTGACAGCCTCGAATACTCCATCTGCAATTCTTTGAGTAGTCTCTCCCAGATTATATCCAGGGAACATCCTGTTAATATCGGTATTATCTATAGACCAGAATCTTTTTTGTATATTAACTGAATATGGATTAATTGAAGGAATAATAAGAATCTTAATTCCTTTATTTATTCTTCCCTCTTCCTCTATCTGCTTCAGCTTTTTGATCAGCTGTGAACAGCAATATAGCTGCTGGACCTCGTTTCCTCTCGAATTTCCTACTATGCAGACAGCTTTTTTACCACTTCCAAATTCATAACCCTTGATCCTGAAATCGTCTCTGTACAATCCTTTTATTTCATATATGATCTTCTTTCTCATCAGATGCGGCTCCTTGTTTTATATCTCCTCTTTTACTGTTCTAACGTAACTACTTCTTTTTTCAGAATTCTTCCCATGAGAGAGCCTTCATCTACAATAGGATAATCTCTGAGCGTGAATATCATGCCATCTCCCGGTGATCTCACATCATCAAGCACCTTGCCTTTAAGCGGATCGACAATCTTACCTATGATCTGCCCTTTGCTAACATTTGATCCATGCACAACTAAAGGAATAAAAAGTCCACTGGCACTTGCATTCAGATATATGATGTCATCAGGATCTGTTGAAACCATCGGCTTTTTTACTTTAGGTGTTTCGCCCTTCCATATGCCCATCTCTTTCATAAGATTGAATATTCCATCTATCAGCTGATTGCCGTATTCCTTGGTGATCCTCATTCCAACGCCCATCTCAACCACAAGAACAGGTGTTCCTATACTGTTCAAACTATGAGCAAATGTAGCTTCCAAAACTGTATTGGCTCCATGAACCCATATAAAATCCACATTTGCGCCCTTGGCAATCGGCACCAGCTTTTCTGCATGAAGTTCATTGATCCTGATCTGGGGAATCTCAGTCAGGAAAATATTGCTGGCATGAATATCAAGTACAAGGTCTGACCCTTTGACATCATCGATTATGCCGGCAGCTATATATTCCGTCATATTCCCATCTATATTTCCCGGAAAAAGTCTGTTCATATCAAGGTCAAACGCCGGAATACCTCTCGTTATGGAATCAACTCCAAGAGGATTCATTGCAGGATATATATCCACTATTCCTTCAAGCATGTCCTTTTTGAGATTTATCCTTCTTTGCAGTTCATAACAGACATACTGACCCTCCAGTTCATCTCCGTGAATACCGGTGACTAAGCTGATCCTTTTCATGTCACCATCAGACTTGAAAGTCTCCGGCATTATACGATTCTTTCGTATCATCAGCTTTTCATCAACAGGCAGATCTACCGATGTCACTATTTCCACCATCTATATTGTCCTCCGCTATTCTTACTTAGTAATACTTATCTACTATCACATCGATGGTCTGTGTTTGTGTTCCGCCGCCCCACATCACGCCTTTATTTATAGTGCAATCCGAGGCATCTCTGCCGTTTCCAAGCTTAATATACTCATCAGTGATCTCTCTGTTATGAGTCGGGTCAAGCGCATAATAATATCCATCACAGCCTGCTTCTACCCAGGCATGGCTCTTGCCCTCACCGGCTATAAATCCGCACACATATCTTGCAGAAATGCCAAAATATCTAAGCAGCGTTATAAAAATATGTGCAAAGTCCTGGCACACGCCCTTTTTGTCAGTAAATGCTTTCTCCGCAGTCGTTTCTATGTCTGTGCTTCCTGGCTCATAAACCATGACTTCACTTAATCTGTTCATGACCCTTATGCATTTTTCTTTATCACAGGCTAGTTTTCCAATCTCTTCTGATATCTCTTTGGCAAAAGAGGTTATGCTTTTACCAGCAACACATTTACCAAACGGATACTTGTACATACCGTCGCGGCTTTCATTCACAACGCCTGACATAGCAGTATCCTGCGTCTCGACCATTCCTTTTATTATGTAATCAAATTCCAAATGTGAATGATCTACGCTTCCTATGAGCTGAATATTCCCAAAGGAATCCATCCCTTCTGAATACCTGGTATCAGGCCGCATTTTTATTTCGTAGTAGATTGTCTTTTGACGCCAGTCCTGTGTTGGAACAGCCTTAAGGGTAAAATAACTTTTAGATACTTCTTCGGAAAAGCCGATCTTCATCTTGTACTCATAGGTTAAAAAAGCCAAAACATTCCCCTTCCAAGTTGATTTTTATATACTGATAAAATGATGTAAGGGTCAAAAGGAACTTTTGACACCTACCTCATAAAATATATTTATTACAAAAAGTTTTTATGACTCAGGCAACTATTTTTTCCACAGTCAAAAGAATCTCATTGTAGTTAAGGATGCTGTCATTAGCAAGAGAACATACACTGTCAAGTGCTGACTTATTGTATTTAAGGCCGCTCCTAAGTACTCTTGGAATCATCCTTCTTATCTCTCTTTCAAGAAATACCTTATCAAGCTCAAGTCTTGCATACAGATCTATTCGCTCAATGCGCTTACCTGCTTTAATAATATTTCTGATCTGCTCCGATTCGATCTGATCATCAATTATCCCCCAGAAGGAATAAAGATTATCGACTATCTGCTGTAGTTCAATTAAAGGTGAATCGCTCACTGAAGCCTTGTTCATGGCATATAGTGCAAGCTGAATATAAGATAGTGCATCTGATCCTATGGTCTCGCGAAGAACTATAGCATTATCATAGGCCCTGTTTAAATTACTGATGATAGAATCCGGTATGCAGTCATCAAAAGGATACCTTTTAAGAAAGTCTTCTTTGGACTCATAAATATTCGGAATATCCAAAGCCTCGCAGTACTTGGGATATACTTCATCTGCAGAATCTATCATCACGTCAAAGCTTTTTGCAAAAATCTGCAGCGTGGTATATACCCTTTCTGAATACCTGCCTAACCAATAAAGGTGGTCAACCTGCTCTACTGAGATAATACCCATGTGTCTTTAAAACCTCCTCCCTGAGATGAATTGACGATGAATGAATCAGGATTCCTTGAAAACCGGGTCAGGCCGCTCTTCCATACGATAGGTTCGTCCGCCATCAGTACAAACGCCCTGAGATCCGCCTTTCTGGGAACGATCTCCCCTTCATCCATTATGTCCAGATCAATAAAATCTATCACTTCCTGCGCTATAAACCGCCTGGGTTCTGCTTTTAAAAGATCAATAAAGTCTTCTTTTTCCTGCCTTGTCATCTTATTTCCAAAGACGACCCCGTATCCTCCCGCTTCAGCCACATCCTTCAGCACCAGGTCATCAAAATGTTCCAGCACATATTTCATATCCTCCTCATAATAGGGAAGATAAGTGGGGGCGTTTTGCAGAACAGCATCCTCTCCCAGGTAATAACGGACCATTTTCGGCACGAAATAGTAGATCCCCTTGTCATCTGCCACACCGTTTCCGGGGGCATTGATGAGTGCCACATTACCCTTGCGATAGATATCAAACAGATGAGGTATGCCTATAACCGACTCTTCATTGAAATTCATGGGGTCCAGATACTCGTCCGATATCCTGCGGTACACAGCGCCCACCCTTTCCTTTTTACCCGAGAAGTCTATAAAGTACAGGTGATCATTTTCAACTGTAAGTTCTCTGCCGCTGGCCAGATGGGCCCCGGTCTGCTCCGCCAGATATGAATGCTCGAAATATGCTGCGTTATATCTGCCCGGGGTCAATATGACCGTATGCCCGCCCACATTTACATGGTCCATCACCCTCCTGAGAAGGGTTGCATAATTTCTGTTGTCTTCAAGATGGTTCTCCTGAAAGGTCCGGGGTGAACATTTGCGGCATATGTCCCTTGCTATCATGGGATAGGACGCGCCTGAGGGGATCCTCAGGTTATCCTCCAGCACATACCAGGTACCGTCCCTGCTCTGAACCAGGTCTATACCGGAGATGTGGGAATAGATCCCACCGGGGGGAGTGATCCCGTCACACACATTCAGATAACCACTGCCTGCGTAAATAAACTCCTCCGGTATCACACCGTCACGAATGATCTTCTTGTCGTGGTATATATCTGATATGAAAAGGTTGAGCGCCTGCACACGCTGTTTCAGACCCTTCTCCAGGAATGAAAATTCCTGCGTTCCTATGACCCTTGGGATCATATCGAAGGGAAAGAGCTGCTCATGAAATTCGTTATTTTTATATATGCCAAACTTTACCCCGTATCTTGCCAATAGTTCATTTACCGGTTCAGAATATTTACACAGTTCTTTCACATCCATACAGCCACCTTTCCCTCAGGTCGATCCCCTGCATTTCCTCTCATCTGTCACTTGCATAAAAAAGGACAATGACATTCAACCGAACGCCATTGCCCGCTTTTTCTATTTTTATGATCCCCGACATATGTCCAAAGATTATTGTCAAAAGATCGTATTAAATTATTTCAATTTAATATCATTTTTAATCTGTCCTGTCAAGAGATTTTTAAAAATTTCTTTCTGCTGTCTATTCATATAACAGTTTTTTCATTTTTCAAAGATTTATTCAGAAATATCGTCGTTCTTCGCAGGATTTGTGTGTGAACTCACATCGCCCTGTGCCAGTAAAGGCCTGGCCACTTTCTCATTAAAGAATTCTATCAGAGGTCCCATGAAGAAAGCCGTTATTATCGTGCCTATCCCTGCTATCTCAGGGATCCCGGACACGGGGTTGCCGGCCATGATGAAGAGCACGCATCCTGCGATCACGCACACAAGGTCGGTGCAGATACGGACATACTTGAACTTGCCCAGTTTCCATTTGCCGGAGATCACTATGGCCACCGCATCGTAAGTGGATACTCCAAGGTCAGCGGTCATGTAAAGGGCCGATCCGAAGCAGATGACCACTATGCCGATCAGGAGACACACTGCGCGAAAGGGCATGGATGGATCCGGGAATATCTTCTGAAGGTTGTCATATGTGAACTGTGTGATGTAGCCCAGAAGAAAGAGGTTAATAAATGTGGCTATGCCTATATTGTGCCGGTCGGTTATCAGGCTGAAGAGTAACAGGATCGCATTCACGATCACATACAATGTGCCAAAGGGGATCGGGCTCATGGCATCGATGCCGCTCATAAAGGACTGAAAGGGATCCACCCCGAGAGCTGCCAGTTTGAACACTCCCACGCTCACTGCGCATATGATCACACCTGCCAGTGACATTATTATCCTGCGTTTTCTGGCTTTTATAAACTCGATCATACTATGACCTCCATTTTGTCTGAAATCATATTCCCGATATATCTTTCCAATCCCGGATCTGATTCCTTCAACCCGGATTCCGCTTCCTACAACCCGGGGTCTCATGCTTCCCTTCTTGTCTTCACGATTTCAGAGCCACATATTTCCGACCTGCGACAATGAGAGCGTAGCATCTTATCTCTTCTTTGTCTATTAAAAAAAACGTCAGATCTTTCAGACATAAAAGGAAAGATGTTGGATTATTGACATATGTCAGAAATGATATTATACTCTTTTGTAATCAATCTTTGTCATGTCGGCTGCGTGAGGTGAAGTCTTTATTTATATCATGGCATTTGCCTCTCGCAGTTGCAGGCGAGTGGTTGCCGGCGGATAGTTACTGATGATAGTCTGCCGGCGGGTAGTTGCAGGCGAGTGGTTGCCGGCGAGCGGATAGATGCGAGCGTCGGCCGGTAAACGCCGGGGGATGATCTTATGCCGAGGCCCAAAAGATGCAGGAGAATATGCGGTTATCCTGATTACTGGAGTTTTGTTCCGGAAGGCTCCGAAGATCCGGAGACGATCCCGATCATGCTGGATGAATTTGAGACCATCAGAATGATCGATCACCGGAAGATGACCCATGAAGAATGTGCGGAGGCTATGGGCGTGTCCAGAGCTACAGTCACAGGCATTTATGAATCTGCCCGGAGCAAACTTGCAGATGCTCTTGTAAACGGAAAACGGATCAGGATCACAGG
>NZ_JAILQF010000099.1 GCF_024699075.1 Butyrivibrio sp. | reverse complement strand
ACTTTGTCTATATCCAATCCATCAAATGCTGTTGCCCATATTATTTTAACCCCATCGGGAATTACAACCTCTTTTTCATTCCCGTTATATCTGGCAAGAGTATAATCGCCAAACATGGCAAACTCCTCCTGATACCAAGGTGCATCAGCAAAGTACTCTTTAGCCTGTCCCCAGTCGTATCCACACAAATTCTTACCACCTTTTATTGATTTTAATGAAGTACATCCCTTGAAGGCGTCCAAATATAGCACAGCTGTAACACAATCCGGGATGTACAAGCTTTCCAAGGATGAGCAATTTAAAAACATTCCGCTTGTAATAATACTGCATGATTCCGATAATGTTACACTCCTTAGACCGGTACATCCTTCAAAAATACAAATCCCTGCCTCTTCTAAGCCATTCGGAAGAACGACATTATCCAGTGACGTACAATTCATAAATGCAAACTGCTGTATATACCATATTTGATCAGAAAACTTTACTGTTTTCAGACTGGTACAATCTCTAAATGCATAAGCACCAATATTTGTAACATTATCAGGTATATTAATGCTGACAAGCTTATTACAATTATCGAACATCCAATCGCTTACTCTGGTACAGTTTTCAGAAAGTCTGACAGATGTAAGATTGACATAATCCTTAAATAAAGCTTCCTCCACATATGTAACTGTATCAGGAATATATACACTTTCTGCTTCCGGATACCCGATATTTGAAATCTTTGTAACTTTCCAAAACCAAAAGAAAGATGGTATTTTAATGTCCTTATCTGACCCTTTATACTGAGTTACGGTCACACCATTGTCATTGAATTCGTATGTGAAATCTATTCCATTAAGCTCCTTGATATTGCGCACAAAATAAATCACCCCCAATATAGTACATGCTAATGCTACAATTATGAGCATTTTATTTTTCATCTGCTCCACCTTTCTTTTTAAATATTTCCTACTGCTTTGTTATAAGCAGATTCTATAGTTTTATCCGACGGTAGAAATTTGTCGCAAGCTTTTACTAGCGCCAAAAATAGGTCATATGGAATATCCTGAATTGCTTTATAGTCTCCTACTGGATAATTATCATTATCTCCGGCATTGGAACGTATAAGAGAATTATAAGCCTGAGTAACCTGCTCCTGTGTATACGATACTGTATCATCTTCCAGGTCTTTGTAAGCCATATTTATAACATCTTCTCTATGGGCCTCCAAAAGGCTACAGGCTGTATTGTAAGGCTGTCCTGTATGATCAACAAAGTCACCTGTAATTTCAGCATCTTTGTAAATAGCATTAATACCCAAACTACTCCATCTTACATATTCACGAATATTAGAATACTCTGAAATAGACACTTTCGGGCTGCCTGAAACAGCAGAATAGCCCAACATCAATTTTGTAGTAGCATCAATTCTTTTTTTAGTTTCTTCATACTCCTCCTGTATTTTGGTAAATTTTACATATGCATCAAGTCCGGCCGCTGTCAGTCTTCCTCCTATAACAGCTCCATCTGGTGCCCCATCATAATATGTTTTGATTGCCTCTGCAGCAGTTTTACCGGTTCCCAGCATATCGCTTTCATAAATCTCTTTACTGATAGCAAGAAGCGTTCCAACCTGCGGATTAATTGCTTTAACTATAGCTATTACTGTATCTTCTGATTGACTGGTCAGTTTTTCTCTTCTCTTCCTTTCAAGCTCTTCTAACCAGTTATCATCATAATCCTCAAGACCCTTAATAAAATCAAGACTTCCTGCATTTAGCAGATGTGTATCTTTAGATGTAGTAATATCTTCAACCGAATCATAACCATAGTAATGAGTCGCTTTAACGTTATAATAAAACTGCATCTGACCCTGTTCGTCAAAAAATGGCAGATTACCACCATATGAACTCGGAATCATCGTCAAATATGGCATATAGGTATTGAAATCATCTCCGGGTTGTCTCTCAGAGGCATCATAACACACAGTACTACGCTGTCCCAATCCTCCCTCATCATATTCATAGTAAACTTTAGTCCAAAAAGCTTCATTGCTATTAGCCAAAAACAGCTGATGATCAAGTTCCTCATCATAATAGCTAATGTTATTGTTTACTTTAGTCCATGCACCTTTTTTTAACTTCTCTGCTATATCTCCACTATAAATAGTCATTATTTCGAGATACCCCTTAGCATACTCATCACTTTCAGGGTATTTCACTCCGGGAACAAGAATACCATTAGCATAATTCAAATATTCATTATATTCCTCTTTTGATAATAATTGATATGAATAATCTGCCAATCTGTATGAACATTCAGTACTTATCTTTTCGGGATCTACCACAAAAACATCAGAATAGTTCCCATCTGTCTTGGCTAACTTATCTATCAGCGTCATATCATATGAATTTTTACAATCCATATACATAGAAACTATATAATTATTATCAAATCCAATATCATTTTTTAAATGATCAAAACAACCAGGATTTTCTTTTTCACATTTATCTATGTATTTATTGGTTCGAGCTATAGACGTATGGTATAACATTTCTGTCACATTTCCATATCCATCTTCAAATCCAAAACATACTCCAGCTCTATCAATCCATATTTCTGGCAATGAATATCCTTGAATATAATCATAATCAGAACGCTGTAGAGCCCCAAACTCATTAATATAGTTTTTTGCAATTCCATTAGTCATGTAACCATACATTTCGTTTAAATAACCACTATTAAATACTGTTTGATCAGAAGATCCTTGAAGCGTAACCATATAAGTTAGAATCGTTTCAACTCTCTCTAAACAATTTGCACATTCATCATCAGAAAAAGAGTATTCTATCTTCTCAAGATCAACTTCTACTATTCTAGATAATGCCCTTCTAGTAGTGTTAGATGCATTTTCCCAACTAAAATTTTCATCTTCATAGCTCTCAGATAAGTCATCACCATATTCTTCAAACAATCTATCAATTTCTGCATCCACTTCGGGATCACCTGTCTTATACTCTGCATATGGATCAGCTGCAGGTGCTGTATTATTTCCTGTTGATGAAGAACCTGTACTAGTTGCATCGCTTTCCGAACTACTATTTGAGGAGTTTTTCTTTGAT
>NZ_JAILQF010000054.1 GCF_024699075.1 Butyrivibrio sp. | reverse complement strand
AAGTATTACAAAGAGCATGCTGATGATGAACAGGTAAGAGACATGCTTGAGAAGCGTTTTAAGGAAGGCGGCGAGCAGAGCGTAATTGATGCCTATTATCATCCTTTAAAGACAAGCGATTCAATAGCCCTTTATGGCGGTGACATTTTAAGATTTGTAAGGAATCTGGAAAAAGATCCCGGGCTTATCCGTCAGATGGCGCAGTCTGATACTTCTGCCGAGATGGCAGGTATAGATGAGGATGAGAGAATCTTAGAGATAAGAAGACGTATTGACGTAATCTATAGAACTTTTTCAGAAGCAGATAATAAGATAGACCTTATAACTGACAGAAATGCCGATTATAACAGGCGATTCACTCAGGCTGTAATTCATAATCTTAGAAGTGATAATTCCATAGTCAGTAAGATCGTTCGTATTATGAAGGGTATGGAAGATAATAAGTCATATTCCATGAAGGTTCAGTCAGGGCTTAATGCAGTCAGGTCATCTTTTATTGATGAGAGATCGCTTAGAAGTGATACCTACAGGCCTGAAAAGGAGACTGAGACCAAAATGCTCCTTCGTCCTCATCACAAGAAGGATGAAGATATGACCAGAGACTTTCTTAAGAAGAGTTTTGGCGGTTATACAATGGCTGATGCAAGAAGCTATGTCAAAGAAAAGATGCATGGCAGAAAGCGTATGGAGACAGGTGAGATCATTAAGGAGATGGATTCATTTACAGAGGATGATTATACACTTCTTATTATGGCTTCACTTTACGGCTTTTCTAATGGAGAATACAAGGTACAAAAATCAGGCCGCCATATAGAAGCCGGAGCCTACAGCATACCTGATATGACTTTTACAATTAATGAATCTGGTAAATGATCAGGAAATATATTATTTAAAGAAAACGGAGTTTACTTTTTATGAGTGAATATTTTGATAATAATGACACCTATGAAAATGACGGGCAGATGGAGTTCGATGTTCCCGGTCAGCGCCTTGGTACAAGAGAAAGCGACTTTGAAGACAATGCAGACCGTACAGTAACAGGCCTTTATAACAGACTTAGAAGAGGTGATCAGGACTACTTTAAAAGGGCTGTAAGGCTTCTTCTTACAGGAACATATATACTTCAGATGGACTATGATACTGAAACAGGACTTCTTTCAAGAAATGGTGACTATATATTCATAGAGTCCAATTATGATCTTTTGTATCTGTATTTTGAGATGGGCGGTTTTGAGCTTGTGCATGATAAGGACAATGGCCTTTTTGCCCTTCAAAGCGAGTCTGATGCAGCAAGATTTCATTTCAATCTTAATACTACAAGAATAGCTCTTGCTCTTAGATGTATATACCAAAAGAAATATAGTGATCCATCTACAGGAGATCAGATCACATCTGATGTTGGAGAGGTTGTTCAGTTTCTGAAGGACAATGTAAAAGTAGATATTACCTCCAATAAACAGCAGATGGCCAATGATTTCAAGACTTTTGTGAGCTTCAATATCATTGAAAAGGGTAAGGGAGAATGGAGAGATCCCCAGACTATGTTCAGGATCACGCCTGCGATTCTTCATCTTGTATCTGCAGCTAAAGTTACAGAGCTTTTGGAACTTAAGGATGCTATGGAAGAGGAAGAAGAAATTCAAGGATAAAGCCTTCAGATAAGAAGTTGATGGGAGAAATTTCTAATGATAAGACTTAATAAAGTTTATGTATATAACTGGGGAAAGTTCGATGAACCAACCCTGCTTCCTATAGGAGATGTCACACTTTTATCGGGTGCCAATCAGGCCGGTAAATCTCAGATAATAGATGCTGTAATGATGGTCCTTACAGGCAAGAAGAAGGGAATCTTCAATAAGGCTGCAGATAAGCATTCAGCAAGAAATGTAGAAAAATACCTTTATGGATACTGGGCTTCCAACAATCAGGAGAAGTTCCTTCGTCACGATGGCTTTTTTACAAGCTATGTTATTCTGGAATTTTATAATGATGTAAAGGATACATATTTTTGCGACGGTTTTGTTGCTGACTGTCCTCAGGATCACACAAGGCATACAGAACGCTGGATGTCTTTTTCTGGAAAAGGGATACCTAAGGAGATGTTCGTACTTGATGATATGGCTTTAAATATCAGCGAGCTCAAAAGATTCCTTGGAACCTACGTTGGAGAAGAGAATTACCATTTCTATACAGATACAGAATACAGTAAGTATATAATGGCAGCATACGGACAGATAAGAAGCGAGTATATCTCACTTCTTAAAGCAGCTGTATCCTGCAGTATTGGAGAGAATCTTAATATCGGAAGCTTCATTACTGATTCCATATGTTCAGTTAATGAGAGCGTTGATCTTACTTCGATAAGAAGTACCATTCACGACTATTATGATCTTCGTGACAGAGCACAGTCAAGCCGTAGAAAACTTGAAAAGCTTGAGAAGATAAGAGAAGCATACAGCATCTATCATGAGGACGCTGCTCTTGTTAAGACTCTTGATTATGCTGTTCTTAAAGATGAACAGAAAATACTTGAAAACAGTTGTGAGGCTTCTCAGAATCTCATAGACCAGCTCACAATGGACATAAATCAGGCCAAAGCTATGAATGAGACAAGGAAGGAGAAGCAGAAGCGCCTTCAGGACAAGATAGGTCACGTTCATGAAGAGCTTGGTAAGTCAGACACAGAACAGATCAAGCAGAATCTTCAGAATCAGAAACAGGCAGCAGATGAAAAGCGTAAAGGTTATCTTGATAACCTTGAGAGTCTTCATAAAACAATTACAAGCCGTGCAGGAAGTTGGCTCATGCTTTTGATGGAGACTGAGAATGCCGGATTTACCTGTGATGATGATTACAAAGAGATCCTTAAGAAGGCTCAGAATATTAAAATAGAGGATCTTGCATCTTTTGACGAAAAAGAAGTTGATGAGAAGATAGGAAACCTCTATCAGGAGCTTTCTGCTTATAACGCCTCTTTAAAAGCGCAGTGTCTTGAAATAAGAAATGCGATCAAAGAGCAGGAAGATAAGATAAGTGCTCTTGCAGGTAATAAGAAGCAGTATCCTAAAGAGACTATTCGCCTAAAAGAGCTTTTGGAGCAGGAGCTTTCAAAGAAATATAATAAAGATGTTGAGATACCGATATTTGCTGATCTCCTTGAAATAAGAGATGAAAGCTGGCAGGCAGCTGTTGAAGGCTATCTTGATAATCAGAGATTCGATCTTCTTGTTCCGGAAGAATATTATGACGAGGCATTAAAGATATACAGAACTTCTAAGGATAACCTTCGTGCCTATAAGTCAGGCCTTATAGACGTTGCAAGAATAAGAGAGAACTGGAAGCAAAGTGCGGAGAAAGGTTCGCTTTCTGAAGAACTCATTACGGACAATGAAGATGCAAGGCTTTATGCAGACTATAAGCTTGGATTTATCATAAAGGTAGATAATACTGAAGATCTGTATAAGCATAAATGTTCTATAACCAAAGATCTTCTTATATACAAGGGCTTTGTTACAAGAGGTAAGCAGATAGGCCAGACCTTCTATATTGGTAAAAATGCTCTGATGCAGCAGGAAAATGAAGCAAGAGAGGAACTTTCAAAGCTTACAGAGAAGAAGGATGCCCTTGTTGCAAGCATGTCTGTTATAAAGATGGACAAGATAGAAAAAGGACTTGCAGATAAAGACTTCTTTGATAATGCAGTAAGTCATGTTGATGATATAGAGAAGCTTGAGGCTCAGTCTCTTGAACTTTTAAGACAGATAGGAAGCGTTGATACTACACGTGATGAAGAACTTCACAATGAACTTGCCGGCCTTTCTGCAAGACTTGAAGAGATCACTGAAGAGATAAGAGTTAGCAGTATCGAATGCGGACGAGCTGAGAACAAGATAGAGAGTGAGCAAAGAAAGATTGCAGCTGCAAGAGACGAGATAACAAGTCTTGAAAGTCAGGCACTTGATGGATCAAGGTTTAGCGCGAAGTGGCGCACAGATGTAGGTGATCCATGGATAAGAGAAGACTCAGGTCAGAACAGACGTGGAAGTCTTAAGAAGATCCGTGATGCCCACATAAGGATGAGACAGGATACTCTTGAAGCTCAGACAAGGCATTTTTCAGCTGTCAGAAGATTAAGGGTAGCTTACAATCAGGAGGAAGTAGCAGGCTTTGATCCTGAAAGAGAGTTCGACAACGAAGAGTATGATACAGAATATAAGCGCCTTTCTGAAAGTGGCTTTACAACCTTTGAAGATGAAATAGATAAGGCAGCCAAGAAAGCTACCAATGAGTTTAAGGTAGAATTTATAGGTAAGCTCAAGTCCAATATTCAAAAGGCTCAGGAGCAGATAGATGCTGTAAACGAAGTACTTTCTTCAAAGTGGTTTGGTAATGTTAAGTATAAGCTTATCCATGAGAAGGCAAGAGGCTTTGAACGCTTCTATGATATGTTCATGGATCCCAATCTTGTTAAGGTTGATCCTGATCTTCCGGGATACGGTGGAATATCTATTTTCTCAGGCTTTTTTGAGGAGGCTCATAAGGACGAGCTTGATGAGCTGTTGCAGCTTATCATGGATGAGAAGAATCTTACAACGGAGCAGCGTCTTACAAGAGAGAAGAAGCTTGAAATGTACACAGATTACAGAACATATCTGCGCCTTGATCTGTGCTCCATAGACCACTCAGGATCCAGCAAGTATATGTCTGATGTAATAAGAGATGAGTCAGGATCAGGTATTCAGACTCCTTACTATATCGTTATGTTTGCTGCTATTGCTCAGAAGGTTCGCGCAGCTCAGGGTGAGAATACACTTAGAGTTGTAATTCTTGATGAAGCATTTAACAAGATGGATGAAAGTAAGATTGCAGCATCAATTGAGCTTCTAAAGAGCTTTGATCTCCAGCCTATTTTCTGCTGCGTACCTGAAAAGGTTAAGGTTATAGCTCCTAAAGCTGATATAACCAATATCGTAATGATGTACACCGATAAGAGCAGTTATGTAGAGCACTTCCTTGACGGAGAGGCACTTACACGTATCGCAGAAACAGCCTGAAAAGGTGCCTTCTAATAGCTTGGAAATTCAAACTTCGCACATATAAATTCGGTAATTTCTTGCGATTTTAAATCTTGGGAAGTTAACAAAGGGTTTCCTCATCTTAAAAATCTTATAATTCAAGGCTTAATATCTGGAATATTATATTCCGGGGTCCGAAACTCGCTTCGCTCGGACATGCGGACCCCAAGAAGAATATAAAATTCCATCTATCAAGCTCTTGAATTTAATAAGATTTCTAAAGAGCTCGAAAATCCTTTATTAACTTCCCGAGATATTAAAATCGCAAGGATCCTAGAATGTTTATTATGTGCGAAGATTGAGTTAGAAATTTAATATATGAAAATAAACATTAACCTTGAATTGTTAAAAGCATGAATTAATTGTAATTTGAACTAATAATAGATGGGTAAAATGCCGATATGATATATGCATGTAAAAAGGATCTGAATAGTCTAAAAGCCTTTTAAAGTGTTCTAGGCTTACCTGTTTACATGACTTATAGAACTGAGCGACATAATTTAAGAGCTATCAGTTATGTCACGAAAACTAATAATTTTAGGAGGTGGATATGACTAAAGCAGAACCAGTTGATAAGAACTTATCTCCGGAGGAGACAAAAGATGTCGTATCCAGAGGGCACGTTTACAACATGCCATTCGAGGTTAATCAGTATGTATATATGATTACCGGCGGAAGAGCACTCAAGGTTGTTGTAACAGATATTGGAGTTGGATCCATCCAGCTTAACGGCCAGTGGTATACCTGGGAAGAGATGGAGAATAAAGGCGGAGTATATGAGGCAGAATTCGATGCTCTTACAGCTATTGCCCAGATGGGCTAATACATATACTGCCTTAAAGCCTGTGCTCTTTAACTGACGCTTTAATTATAAAGAGTATGGTCAAACCACCTTGACGCTGTTTTTATGTGGCTATATAATTAAAAGGCGCTGTACAAGCGCCTTTTATTAGTGGAATGCGTAGTAAAGTGGCATTCTGTCATATATTTGGAGACGTATCAAAGTGGTCGTAATGAGGCGCACTCGAAATGCGTTTGTCCGTAAGGGCACAGGGGTTCGAATCCCCTCGTCTCCGCTTATAAAAAAACAGTGGCAGTTAATCAACTACCACTGTTTTTATTTACCTATTATTTCAAACGACTTTTTCCTGTTTTCTTTCTATTTTCTCATGCTCTTCCTGTTCACTTTGAATCACAGGAAATGCTGAGTACATTGGCTTTATATCTTTTCCCTTAAGTTTTCTGTCAATGTAATTTTTAGTTATAGTCTTTACTGTTCCGCTAAGAGCAATAACACCTATAAGGTTTGGTATAGCCATAAGACCGTTAAAGGTATCTGACAAATCCCATGCAAGCTCAAGATTCATGGTAGCTCCTATAGCTATAAATACCACAAAAATCACTTTATAACCGATGGTGGCTTTTGTTCCAAATAAGTATTCAAAGGCCTTTGTTCCGTATATGCTCCAGCCAAGTGTTGTCGAAAAGGCAAAAAGAAGTATGGCGATGGCAATAAATGCTCCACCTGCAGGTCCAAATACAGAAGCAAAGGACTCTGATACCAAAGCTGTTTTTTCAGCCTGTGAAATCATCTCTCCGGTATTTAAATCCATAACTCCGCTGGTAAGAACCGCAAGAGCTGTAAGAGTACATACAACAATTGTATCGGCAAATACTTCGAATATACCCCACATTCCCTGCTGTACCGGCTCTTTTACATTTGAAGCTGAGTGAACCATAACGGATGAACCAAGACCTGCCTCATTTGAAAAAACGCCTCTCTTCATTCCCCAGGTAACGGCCGATCTTACACCTGAGCCCACAATTCCGCCTCCAACGGCTTTCATGGCAAAGGCACCTTTTATAATAGCTACAAATGCCGGTGCTATCTGATCATAATTAAAAATCACAATTAGTATCGCGCCGGCTACATAGGCTATTGCCATAAATGGTACAAGCTTTTCAGTAACTGCTGCGATTCTCTTTATGCCGCCTACCACTACAAGACCTGCAATAAGCATAAGGCAGATACCCGTTACAATCATAGGTACTCCAAAAACAGAATTCATATTTACTGCTATGGAATTTATCTGACTCATATTACCAATTCCAAAGGAAGCTATTACACAAAAAACTGCAAATAAAACTGCAAGAGTTTTTCCAATGTATTTACAATTCTTCTTACTTCCAAGGCCATCGCTTAAGTAATACATAGCTCCGCCTGACCACTCGCCATGTTCATTTTTTCTTCTGTAGAAAATACCCAGGACATTTTCAGAATAGTTTGTCATCATTCCGAAAAATGCTGTTATCCACATCCAGAAGATTGAACCCGGTCCGCCTGTGGCAAGAGCTGCTGCCACTCCCGCAATATTTCCGGTTCCGATTGTTGCAGCCAGTGCTGTACAAAGGCTCTGGAACTGGCTTATCTGACGATCTTCCTTGGCAGTATGGGCTGTTATTTTTTTATTACCAAATATGCCTCCAAGTGTATGCTTCATCCAATATTTAAAATGTGTCAGCTGAAAGCATTTTGTCAGTATAGTCATTAATATACCTGTACCTACAAGTAGTACAAGCATTGGTAGTCCCCAAACAAAGCCATTCACCGCACTGTTAATATTAGCAATCGTTTCCAGCATAAATACCTCCCTTTTTTCCAAAAAAAACGCACCTTATAAAAAAGGTGCGCCTTTGCATTCTTTATGCAGAATACTATCATATTTGTATACAATTATGCAAGATATTTATGCAGTATTCTTGAATTTTTAAACTAAACATGCATACTTATGCAATGTCTCTATGAAATTTTTAAATTTTAAGCTACATTTACAGCATCAATTGTTCGCTTAAGCTCTTCAATAAATGCATCATACTGCTCTGCTGATCCTGCCTTTGAAACGTAAGCCTCTCTCATTCCAGGTGCTGTTGCAGCATCAAGTGTAGAAATCAGGTTTTCAACAAATCTTTTTTCATTCATACCTATTACCCCCATATCCGTTATTTGGTCTCAGATGACCTGCAGAAATTTATCAAGAA
This sequence comes from Butyrivibrio sp., assembly GCF_024699075.1. The sequence goes on along the minus strand of NZ_JAILQF010000054.1, from coordinate 19,477 downwards.
ACGATAAATCTGTTTTTTACTACAATATATAGTATGATAATCAGCTGGCAAATACAAGAATTTTTTGCCAAAAATCCCATAAAATACGTAAAAAATCGCCACTGTATATCAAATACAGCAGCGACTATATTTTGGTGTTTAATGTCTTGTATCATCCTCAAAACATTCACAAAATCTTGCATGAAATGAAGGCTCTTCTCCAAAGTTATAAAGATGAGATACATCTCCAAAGCTTGTCATTCTAAAGCTTGCAACTTGCTCTTGTCTTTCCTCGGTATAAAGAGTTGTTACAGATGTTGGAAGTGCACAGGTTGCATGCCATAAAGCAAAAACGGGCATGTTTAAAATATGGCTTAGAAGAACACTTTCAAGTCCAAAGTGACAAAAGAAAGCTATTGTATCATGATTTGCTTTAACAGCTTTATAATACATTCCATCTCTTTCATAACCATGCTCTTTTAACAGATTATCAAAGGACTCTGCCACATAATTGTATTCTTTCTCAACATCTCCGGACTTTGAAAGAGCGGTTTGCTGCCATCTGTCTATGGAAAAGTTTTCAGGATGACTCATCCACTCCCTTGGCATTATATCCCATGGAAGTCCGTAGGGTGTTCCATCATCTCTTACAACAGGAACGGTAAATTCCTTAAGCCAGTCTCTTATGTCCTCTTTTACACCAAACCTTTTAAGTGTAGGTGCAGCTGTTTCTCTGGCTCTTCCCAAAGGTGAAACATAAAAATAATCTATTTTTTCTTTTTCAAGCTTATCTGCCAAAAGTTTAGCCTCACGTATACCTTTTTCCGTAAGGCAGTCATGCTCGTAATCCGGCTCGCCATGTCTGATTATAAGTATTCTCATTTAAGTCCTCCAAATTATCCGGCTAATAACTGTCATCTGATCAAAACAATTTTACTGATAAAATCAAATAAGATAAATGACTATCGCTGATAAAACTATCTGAATAATCACAAATCTGAATACCACCTGAGTATTGGACCATCCGATATTCTTTCTTACATGATCGTGAAGAGGTGTTCTGGTATTTTTCAGAATATGTATTTTGCAAAATCTTAAAAGTGCTACTTTTAAAAGTCCAAGCCCGCCATCCAGTATAAGAACCAATGACAGTAAAAGATATAAAAACGGTGCTCCGCTTTTAAGCGCTGTAATTGCTATGAAAATACCCATAGCCCTTGATCCTGCATCTCCCATAAGAAGAAGGGACGGGGTTGCATTAAACCAAAGGTATGCCACAAGGCACATTACAAAAAGAATAATGACATAATTAAAATCGTGGGATATAAAATCGGACTTTTCCATCACGATATAAAAACTCATTAAAGTTACTGAAACAAGTGATGCTGAGAGTCCATCCACCCCGTCAGAGCAGTTGGTAACATTAATGGCAGTCCATACCAGTATAACAACAAGAATCACAAATACTACCAAAGGAAGTCTAAAGGTATAACCGGTCAATGCTATAGTTACTCCGGTACCGTTGAAATGTACATAGGTTATTGCCACCATAACTGCAACAACAAGATCCAGAAATCCTTTAAAATATTCACCCCAGGGTTTGGATGATGCATCATCCATATATCCTGTTATCATCTCCACAACTGTAAGAGCCACGTATATAAGCAGTTCCAAACTAAAATTTGCAAAAAGCAGTGTAACAACAGCAAATACTAGAACAAAAATTATTCCTGCGCCCCTTGGCTTTCCGGCCGACTTTGCTCCATCTACAGCAAAAGCTCTTCCCTGATCGGAAGGAAGCTTTACTCTAAGAGTATTCGTAAGTATAAAGGTAGCAAAAAAAGCCGCGATTACGCCAAACAGCATAACCATTTGATTGTCGTTTCCAAAAAACATGCTTAACATAAAAATCTCCAATCGCATGTACCGGTAAATCCTGTTGTAAAAAATAATCTGCTATTGCGATACATAATTTATTATCTATATTTTATCCGTTTTATAGTATAAACCCCGATTATAAAAAATCAACTTGATAAATATCTAAAATTTCCGAAAATATTTATCCTTCACTATTTAAATTCCTGTATATAGCAGCGTTTAATAATTATTCCGCTGTGGCAAGATCAACGGCAATTTCCTCATATTGTCTGTTAAAGAGCTCATAATAATAGCCTTTTTTGTCCATAAGCTCTTTATGATTTCCCTGTTCCACAATCTTACCGTCTCTGACAGCAAGAATAACATCCGCATCTACTACTGTGGATAATCTGTGGGCTATCATAAATGATGTTCTTCCTTCAATAACTGTTTTTATGGCACTCTGAATAACCTTTTCTGTTACCGTATCTACTGAAGATGTGGCTTCATCCAGCACCAGAATACGCGGATCTGCAAGAATAGCCCTTGCGAAGGAAAGAAGCTGTCTTTCACCTGTAGAAAGCATGCTTCCTCCTTCTCCTACATCACTATCGAGGCCTTTATCCATTTTGGCTACTACTTTATCGGCAGAAACAAGGGCGAGTGCCTTATTTATCTCCTCATCGGTAGCATCAGGCTTACCATATCTTAAATTGTCCCTTACGGTACCGGAAAAAAGATGTGGTGTCTGCAAGACATATCCTATATTACTGTGAAGCCAAAGCTGTGAGCGCTTTCTTGCATCAATGCCGTCAATAAGCACTTCTCCTTTTGTAGGTTCAAAAAATCTGCAAACAAGATTAACAAGGGTGGATTTTCCTGCTCCCGTCTCGCCTACGATGGCAACATTAAAACCATGAGGCACCTTTAGATTAAAGTTTTCCAATACATACTCATCTCCATCGGGATACATAAAGGATACATCTTTAAATTCAACATCACCGTGAAGTGGTTCCCAGTTTTCCTTTTTTGCATTAAAGGTATCACCATACTTTTCAATAACTTCCTTGGAATCTGCAACGTCAGATTCTGTGGACATAAGTCTTGTAAATCTTTCTATGTTTACCTGTATGGCAATAAGTGCTGATATTGTATTAATAATGGATTGTATAGGGTCCATAATACCAAGTGCATAGGACATAAATACGGAAAGAGTACCTATTTCCATAAGCTTTTGCTGTGTAAGACTTCCTCCCTGCCATAAAACCAGCGAAAGTGTCATAGCGGACAAAAAAGTTACACTGGCGGCAAACAGTGCTTGTACGTGAGCCGATCTTATGGATGTTACCCTCATTTGAAATGTTTCATCTTCAAAATTACGTTTCATCCTTTCTTCGGCAACCAATGTCTTTATTGATCTGACACCGGTAATTCCCTCGTTAAAGTTACCGGTTATCTTGGAATTGTGCTCTCTTACTGCGCGGTTAAGTACTACAAGTTTTTTTTGAAAAAGCATGATTATAACTGCAGCTATTGGTACCAGAACAATTATGTAAAGCGCAAGTCTTGTGTTGATTGCAAACATAACTACTATGACACCGAGAATATAAACACCATTCCATACAATATCCATCATTCTCCAGGAAACAAGCTCGCCTATTTTTCCTGTATCACTCATTACTCTGGCATGAATGTAACCAACATTGTTCTGATTGAAATATGAAAATGACAGTGTCTGAAGATGTCCAAAACTGGCATTTCTTAAGTCTCTGTTTACCCATAGTTCCATTTTGCTGCACATAAAGGTTGAATAATAATTCATTACAACCTGGCAAAGCAAAAGAGCAACATAGCCTATGGCAACATAAGGTAATGTAGTAGTATCATTTTCGCCCACCACTTTGTTAAGAACATACCTGTTAAAAAGCGGATAGATAGCATCTATTGCTGTTACAATTGCGCCTATAAATACCATGGCAATAATTTTATATTTATATTTTTTCAGATAAGGTATAAGTCTTGGAATACCATACCAGGGCAGCTTTACATTTGTATCTTTATTATCCATTACTTAAGCCTCCTGTGGTTTTTGCAATTTATATATTTTACTGTACTGACCGCCGGCAGCAAGAAGCTCTTCGTGAGTTCCACTTTCAACTATACGACCACGGTCCATAACGATGATATTATCAGCCTTCATAAGGGTAGTAATACGATGGGCTATAAGAATAACTGTGGTATTTTCTGTCTTCTCATTAAGAGCAGCACGAATCTTGGCATCAGTTTCCGAATCAACTGCAGATAAAGAATCATCAAATACCATTATCTTTGGCTTCCTTATAAGCATCTGCGCTATAGCTGCTCTCTGCTTTTGTCCTCCTGAAAGAGTAACTCCCCTTTCACCTACATAGGTTTCATAACCCTTTGAAAACTTCTCTATGGCTTCATCAAGCATAGCTATTCTGGAGGCTTCACGAACATCCTTCATATCAAGCTTATCTCTTGTGATTGCAATATTATCAGCAAGTGTGCTTGAGAAAAGATAAGGCTCCTGAAGTACCATTCCTATATTTTTTCTCAGATGCTCCATTTTTATATCTGCAATATTCACAGAACCTATCTTGATATCTCCGCAATCAGGTTCAATATTATACAATCTGTCAAGAAGATACATCAGCGTGGATTTACCTGATCCTGTGCCCCCAAGGATACCTACTGTGGTTCCGGCTTTGACAGTAAAGGATACGTCATCAAGAACTTCCGGGGAATCTTCTCCATAGGAAAAAGATACGTTCTCAAAATGAATGTCCTTATCCATGTCAGGCTCTTTAGCATTTTCTTTATCCACTTCAATTTCGCTGTTCATGATATATCTTATACGGTCTATGGAAACACCTGACTTACTCATTTCAGATATTACTCTTCCAAGCATTCGAACAGGCCAGGTCAGCATTGAATTGTATGATACAAAGGCGATATATCCTCCAACAGTCATTTCACCCCGAACACAGAAATAACCTCCGATAACAACAATAAGCATTACCTGCAAACCTGATATAAGATCTCCGGTAGCCCAGAAGCTTGATAAAAGCTTCATAAGTCCAATCCAGGTGTTCATGTACTCTTCATTTTTGGTTTCAAAACGTTCTTTTTCATATTTTTCACGACCAAAAGCTCTTACAACTCTTACACCTGTAAGATTCTCCTGTGCTATGGCAGATACCTGCCCTTCCATTTCATCCACTTCCATGAATGAACTGGCAATTTTATTGTGGAAGAAAAGGGAATAAAGAATTATTACAGGGAAAAAAGCTGCTGAAATAAGAGTTAGTCTTACATCTATTCTGAACATGAAATATAAAGACATAACCATCAGAATTACAACCCTGAATAAATTTGTAAGCTGTTCAGATAAAAAGTTCTTTATAACCTCTACATCAGATGTACATCTTTGGATAATATCTCCTGTGTGGTTCTTGTTATGCCATGCAAAAGGAAGATGTATTATCTGATCAAATAAAACATCTCTCATTCTCTTAACCAGAGTCTCTGCACCTTTAGCATTTAAGGTTCTGAACAAATATCTGCTTACACCTGCAAGAAGTGCAACTACAATAACAGCAAGTGCCACAATATATAAATGACTCTTTATATACTCCACTCCGCCTATATTCATGACTATATTTTCCAAAAATGCCGGAAGACTTGAAGCATTGTCATTAAGCACAGTATCAACTGTGTATTGAATTATTTTGGGATTGATCATATCAAGAAGGACACAAAGTCCTGCAAAGATAACCGCCATGATAAAATAGCGCTTACTTCCCCTGACGAAAAAGAAGATCATAGAAGATCTGGTATTAAATTTTTTTTCCATAAATTTCCCTCTAACACAAATATTGGCTTATAAAGCATTATGCTTATAAGCCTTAAACAATTACATTCAGTATATTAACATAAACAGCAATGATAGTAACGGCTGATGAAGAATATATATTACTAATGAATGTTTCCCAAGTTCAGATAAAAAAGTTCCCCTTTTAAAATCCAAATTCCTTAACAGACTTTTTTGAAATATTCCGTAAAAAAAGTATCCTGTTAAAAACAAAAATATCCACGGAATAATCGGAAAATAATCCGATGAGTAAAACCCCGGTTCCATGAAGCCCCAAAAGGTTGTAATGATATTACTATACAAATAATCCGGAAGTTCAAGGAATCTGATACCTGCAAAGCCAAGGCAGCCCTGTGAAAGGTCTCTCGTAATTATAAACAGAAATAATGAAATAATAAAGCCTGTATATGAAGATATTTTGCAAAATAGCTTGTTTAGAAGAGTAACTATCAGTATTGATGCCCCGTAAAAGGTAAGAATTCCGAATATTATAATTGCTGACGGTTCTACGATAGCAGTTACAACAGATATCACAATTCCCCAAAAAGATATTAAAAGTCCACGTTTGACAGGGTGTTTATCCATTTGAAAGCAAAAACCTGAAATCAAAATAAATGTAATGCAAATGCTTTGCTGCCATATAAATCCAAATGTTCCTTTATACCACATAGCCTGACGGCCATAGAGAAAAACTATATCCCACATGGCATGATAGAAAACCATGCTGATAATAGTTAATCCCCTAAGCTCATCAAGCCAGATTATTCTTTTTTTGTGTAATTCTTTTTCCGGCATTATATAAGTCCCTGTAGCGTACCAATGAGTTCGGCAATATCTATAGGTTTGGCAATATATCCATCCATGCCCACATCTGCCGCCATCTGCCTGTCCTCAGCAAATGCATTTGCACTGACTCCGATTATCGGAATCTGTGACATATAATCATCGCTAAGCTCTCTAATACGCTTTGTCGCTTCATTTCCGTCCATCACAGGCATCTGAACATCCATCAGTATAACATCAAACTGTCCTCTATAGCTACTCTTTACAGCTTCATAAGTTTCCTGTCCGTTGGAATATACTTCAACTATTGCACCCAGTTGCTGTAAGATTTCCGATATGATGTCCTGATTTATTTCATTATCTTCAGCTACAAGTACCCGTTTCCCTTCAAGAAGCTTTCCCGACATGAGGGAATCCGTTACATATCTTATATCTTTTTCTCCTGATCCCTTATATTCCATCATGCCGATAATTGCATTATTATCGCCATTATCACCTTTATCAAAATCCAGGGTAACAATTATCATGGTACCTTCACCAATGGTACTGGATACATCAATAGTTCCGTCTAAAAGTTCAACAGCTGCCCTTGCAATGGAAAGACCAAGTCCGATACCTTCTATGGAGTTAACTACTGTATTATGCTCTCTATGGAATGGCTCAAACATATACTCCTGAAATTCTTCACTCATTCCATAGCCGTTGTCCTGAATTATAAATTCATATCTTACCTTGCCAAGAGAGGTTTCTTTTTTCTGAAAGATTTTAAAAACTATCTCTCCGTCAGGCTGGGTATATTTTATGGCATTTGACAAAAGACACATCATTATCTGATTTACCCGTCCTCCATCACAAATAATGCTGCTATCTGTGATATCAGCTTCTATTACCAGTGTCTGGGATTTCTCATCTGCCTGAGGTTCAATACAAGACTTAATATAATTAACAATTTTACCCAGATCCTGAGTCTTGTTTTCAACCTCTACCTTGCCACTTGAGAGTCTTACAAATTCCAAAACATCATTTACTATCTGTATGGTTCTTTTTCCTGAAACCATAATCTTATTTAAATAACCTGCAAGAATTTCAGGCTGATTTAGCTTTGTACCTGCCAGAGTAACATAACCAAGGAGTGCATTCATAGGAGTACGAATATCGTGGGACATTTTAGACACAAACATTACATGATCCGATTCGTTATAATTACGATTTCCCATTGTAAAAACATTCTGCAGATCGGCTCTGTAATCATTTATAACGCAAACAAGCTCCATGGACTTATGCTCATCGTTGTCATAAGGTAATTTTTCATATTTACTTCCACCTAAAAGGATTTCCAGCTCGGAAAAAGAACACTCGGAAGGATAATCCGATGCAAGGGCATCCTCTGCCAGATATACAAGATAAGCCTTATCAAGATCCGTATCTACCTGATAAATAAGTTTGTATCTTTTTAGAACTGCACCAATAATGTCTTCACTTAATGATTTCATGCCATTACTCCTTACAAATAATAAACCATGACTCCTGACGCTTTGTTATTTAAATGATGCGAATACATACCTACTATAATCATACTATATGAGTAGCGAAAAAACATATTAAATTATTCTGAAATATGTTTTTTCATTATCGGTAACAACTTCGTATACCGTGTTAAATTCAAATTCCGTTCCTTCAGACATAAAGGTACTCAATACCGATTCATCGTTACAATCCATTTTTTGAATATAAATATAAGATGCATGCATGGTATTTATAAGATATTCAATATTTTCTCCGCTTAAATCCTCTGCATACAAGCTTGAGTAAACTACAGGAATGGGAGAGGCATAAAAATTGGTATAGGTATTTTTTACCCAGTGTATCTCTGATGCATCCTGAATAAAAAGTACTCTTTCTCCCCATAATTCACTTTTATCGGATATTTTGGACAAAAAAGTGCTTTCAACTTCACCTATCATACTCTCTCTGTCTGAAAGAGCCTGTTCCTTCCTGCTGTAATATCCACCATAGGCACTTATTACCGCCGAATAATCCACAGTAAGAAGCACTGCCAAAGCCAAAATAATATTAACAACCATTTTTTTCTTTATTTCCGCAGACAAGGCAATGGCAAATAAGAGCATTATGAATCCCAGAGAAAAAGGAGCACCGTATCTTTCAATGGATTTGGCCATAACATCTGCTTCAAGATACTGATTTTCTGTCTGAAAAATAGTCAAATGCCCTATAAGAATTATCCCATAAGCAGCAAAGGCTGATAGAAGCGCAAAAATAAGAATTTTCACAGTTTCCTTCAAATCAATATATTTTGCGAAGCAAAAAATAATCAGGAAAACAACAACAATTATAAGAAAAGCTCCTGATGATATATTGATCAGTCCCTTTGTGCTTCCATGCATTGAGTAATTCCAAAAGCCATTCAAATATGCGCTTATTCGTTCTTTATAATCCCCGGGAAGAGAATATGAACCTCCTGCAGCCATTTTAACGCCTGCACTTGTGAGCTTCGCAACCCTTCTGTTTATAAGACAAAATAGCATCCAGCTTCCTTCCGTAAGGATAGGGCAAATAAGAGAAAGTATTGATATTCCGGCTTTTGCAGCATTCTTTTTTAACGGATATAAAGAAAAGGCTCCCATTATAAAGCCAAAAATCACTGCAAAAAGAGCCCATTCTACGGCTACAGTCTTTACAAGCACCAGAACGGACAAAAGAGAGGCTATATACATGCTTAGAAAATAAATATCCCCTTTCCCTTTTCTGTTTCTAAAAATCTCAACCAAAACCGCACCGTAAATAATTCCCATAGTAACATCGGCACAGGTTCCGTAGGCCCAAAACTGATCAACTATTCCCGGCACAAGGGATAAAATTACACAACCTATTATATTTACAATATAATTTTTACTCTTAAGGTCTTTGATAACAGGCAAGAGAAAAATAAAATTCATGCAGTAATAGCCGGCAAACTGTAATCCCTCCACATATGAAGGTGAAAAATGTAAAAACCACCATTTAAAAAGCTGCAGAGCCGGAGGATAATCGCCAAATTCCGGAGCCACGTTTCCATATTTTCCCGCAAAGCCACCAGTAAAGAACAGCCCCTTAACATCTGTAGCCCAAAAGTTTAAGTCATCCCACCATGTAACATACTGTCCCAGAGTTAAAAGTGTCATTAAAACACATACAACCAGTACACCCACAAGCTGTGGCTGCCTGCAAAAATCCAGAAGTTCCTGTCTTAGTAATTCTTTTTCTGTTTTCTTACTTTTTGCGTAATGTATGCAAAAGGCAATTATGATTATAAGTCCGAAAATGTCTATATACTTTAGTGCTGAGAAAAAAGCCATTACATACATGCTCATTATCATAAGCGCTGTGGCAAAAGGAAGTGCCAGATAAAATTCAATATTAAACTTTTTCTTTAACAAAAAGGCTGCTAAAAGCAGCCCTGCAATGGATAATATCCACATATTTATCTCCGGTGATTATTTTATTTTTTTGAAAATAAACTCTCTTTGAACATAGTAACTTATGAAAAACAGACAAACATCCACCACAACCTTTATTCCGGTTTCAGGAATCACCGGTATCAGAATATTAAGTACCGTAACCAAAAAGGCACTTAGAGTCATCTGAACAAGTGCAAGGGTAAAATATTTTGTTCCTGTTTTGACATATCCATCATTACTGTGAAATACCAGTTTATAATTTATAAGATAATTGTAGCTTGCTGATATGATTCTTGCCAGCACTGTAGCAATAGTAACGTAATATATCGGTATTAACGATTTAAATGCACTGCAAAACATGGAAAAAAACAATAAGTCAACCACACAGGAAGATAAGGAAGATATTGTATAATGCAAAAACATCTTTCCAAATATCTTGTAAATTCTGTAGGAATCCCTTATAGGGTCAAAATGAGTCCGATGATTATCTTTGGATTCATATATGGTTTCTATTGAAACTTCCTTAATAGGACACTCATATTTGCAGTCAATAAGCATATTCATTTCATATTCAAAACGTTCCCCGGGAGTTGTAAGTACCTTTGACATAAAGGCTCTTGGTATAGCCCTTAGACCTGTCTGGGTATCAGATATCTTCATACCGCAAAAGAGCTTAACAACAAAGGTGGTAATTCTGTTACCGTACTTACTTTTATTTGGAACCCCGTCTGTGGAAAAATCTCTGCATCCAAGTATAAGTCTGTCTGGATTGTTATAGAGCTCCTGCATACATTTGAATATATCAAAGGGTGTATGCTGTCCATCGGAATCAGCAGTTACACAACCTGTCATATCCGGATATGTATTTAAACAATAGTTAAAAGCATCCTTTAAAGCTCTTCCCTTTCCCATATTTACATAATGTTTTAAAACTATGCAATCATAATCATTTGAAAGGGTTTTAAAAATATACTCATATTCCGGTCCACTACCATCATCAATTATTATTACCTCTGATGAAAGAGTATTTTTTAATTCTTTTATGAATGTTAAAAGCCTTTCATCGGGCTCGTAGGCAGGAATTATTATTTTGTATTTATTTTGCTCTGCACTGGTAAAGGGTAATTTACTCAATATATTTACCTGATCAATCTATAAGTTTATAATTATTTTACTTGCATTATGCATAAATAGTATCATATAAAAGAACTACAATAAATAAAAGTTTTCAAAATAACTATTGACAACGCGATTAAATTGTGTAAAATGTAATTATAAAGTTGATAATTTGTTGACGACGAAAGGAGATTTTATTATGGAATATACATTTAATGAAGCAAATTTTGAGGCAGAAGTTTTAAACAGCGATATACCTGTTCTTGTAGATTTTTACGCAGATTGGTGCGGACCTTGTAAAATGATGATGCCTGTAGTTGATCAGCTGGCTGAAGAATTCGATGGCAAGATTAAGGTTGGTAAGATCAATGCAGATGATAACGGCGATTTAGCTGCTAAATACGGTGTAATGTCTATACCTAACTTCAAGTTCTTCAAGAATGGCAAGATTGTTGATGAGGTAGTTGGTGCATCAAGTAAGGCTGCAATGGAAGCTAAGATCAATGCACTTCTCTGATAAATAAGGTTAATTTTAAAGGCAAAGCGCATAAAACGCTTTGCCTTTTTTATTACTTTATAAGACTGTGCCATTCCTGAAGAGATTTAAGTTCTCCATCAGGATGTTCATTTACATAAGCAATTCCCTCGGCTGCTGCCTTTGCTGCTGCCATTGTTGTTATATAAGGAATCTTATATTTAATAGCAGATTTTCTAAGATAGCTGTCATCATGAATACTGTCTTTTCCTACAGGTGAATTTACAACAAGCTGAAGATCACCATTGGTCATCATATCAAGGATATTTGGTCTTCCTTCATATAATTTATTCACTTTCTCTGCCTTTATTCCCGCTTCATTTATAATTTCACAGGTAGTTCCTGTAGCATAGATTTTGAATCCGGCCTTATCAAAAAGCTGTGCCACTTCCACAACTTCAGGTTTATCCTGTCTGTTTACAGATATAAGAACATTTCCCTTGGTAGGAAGTGTAGCCTGTGCACCCTCTTCTGCTTTAAAGAAAGCTTCTCCTGTTGTACTTGCCATTCCAAGTACTTCTCCTGTTGAGCGCATCTCAGGTCCAAGTACAGGATCTACTTCCTGGAACATATTAAATGGGAACACAGCTTCTTTTACACCATAATAAGGAATATTTCTGTTTCCAAAGGATTCTACCGGTGAAGGTCTTCCTGTAAGCTCAGAAGTAATAATGTCTGTAGCAATAGGTACCATACTGATTCCGCATACCTTTGATACAAGTGGCACTGTTCTGGATGCTCTTGGGTTTGCCTCAAGCACAAAGACTTTGCCATCTTCAATAGCATACTGCATGTTCATAAGTCCCACTACGTGCATTTCTTCGGCAATCTTTCTGGTATAGTCCTTGATAGTTTCAAGGGCATCCTCAGGAATATGTTTTGATGGAATTATGCATGCACTATCACCTGAGTGAATACCTGCAAGCTCTATATGCTCCATAACAGCAGGTACATAAGCATGATTGCCATCACTTATGGCATCTGCCTCACATTCCATGGCATGATGAAGGAATCTGTCTATAAGTATAGGTCTGTCCGGAGTTACACCAACTGCTGCCTCCATGTATCCTTTCATGCTTTCATCATCATAGACCACTTCCATGCCTCTTCCGCCAAGAACGTAAGACGGGCGAACCATGACAGGATAGCCAATCTTACCTGCTATGGCAAGAGCTTCATCTACTGTAGTTGCCATTCCTGACTCAGGCATTGGAATACCAAGCTTATCCATCATATTTCTAAAAAGATCTCTGTCTTCAGCCAGATCTATTACGGCAGGAGATGTTCCTAAAATCTTAACTCCGTTTTTCTCCAGATCAGCTGCAAGGTTAAGCGGTGTCTGTCCACCAAACTGTGCTATTACACCAACAGGCTTTTCTTTCTTGTATATGCTAAGAACATCTTCCAAAGTAAGAGGTTCAAAATAAAGCTTATCAGAGGTATCATAGTCAGTTGATACTGTTTCAGGGTTACAGTTTACAATAATTGTTTCAAATCCAAGCTTTTTAAGAGACTGTGCAGCATGTACACAACAATAGTCAAACTCTATTCCCTGACCGATTCTGTTAGGACCACCGCCAAGAATCATAATCTTTTGTTTATTATCGGAAACAGGGTTCTTGTCCTGATCATTATATGTTGAATAGTAGTAGGCACTGTTCTCGGTTCCGCTTACATGAACTCCCTGCCAGTTTTGTTCCATACCGATAGTTTCTCTTCTGCTTCTGATGTCAGCTTCAGGAATAGCCAGTATTTCACTTAAATATTTATCCGAGAAACCATCTTTTTTGGCCTGAATAAGCTGTTTATCTGTCGGAAGGGATCCCTTCTTTTTAAGAAGAACTTCTTCCTCCTCCACCAGTTCCTTCATCTGCTCGATAAAGTACTTCTTAACATGAGTAAGCTCATGTATTTCATCTACAGTTGCACCTTTACGAATTGCTTCGTACATTATGAAATGACGCTCGCTTGAAGGTGTTATAAGCATTTTCAAAAGCTCTTCTTTGGATAATTCGTTAAAGTTCTTAACAAAGCCCAGACCGTAACGACCCTTTTCCAGAGAACGGATTGCTTTTTGGAATGCTTCTTTATAGTTTTTACCAATACTCATTACTTCGCCGACAGCACGCATCTGAGTACCAAGCTTGTCTTCCACACCTTTGAACTTTTCAAAGGCCCATCTTGCAAACTTAACTACGACATAGTCTCCATCAGGCTTATATTTATCCAGAGTACCGTACTTGCCGCAAGGGATATCTGCCAGGGTAAGACCTGTTGCAAGTTTTGCCGAAACAAGAGCTATAGGGAATCCTGTAGCTTTTGATGCAAGGGCTGATGAACGGGATGTTCTTGGATTTATTTCTATAACTATAATTCTGTCAGATTTTGGATCATGAGCAAACTGTACGTTAGTGCCACCGATAACGCCAATATGTTCTACAATTTTGTAAGCCTGCTCCTGAAGTCTTTTTTGTACATCTTCAGAAATAGTAAGCATAGGTGCTGTACAGAATGAATCACCGGTATGAACTCCCATAGGATCAACATTTTCAATGAAGCATACGGTAATCATGTTATTATCTTTATCTCTTACTACTTCAAGCTCAAGTTCTTCCCAGCCTGTTACGCACTCTTCAACAAGAACCTGATGTACCAGGGAAGCCTGAAGACCACGAGCGCATACTGTCTGAAGCTCTTCTTTATTATAAACAAGACCGCCTCCGGCGCCGCCCATTGTATATGCAGGACGAAGTACCACCGGATATCCAAGTTTATCTGCAATTGCAAGAGCTTCATCCACACTATAAGAAACTTCACTTCTTGCCATTTCTATTCCGAGGCTGTCCATAGTCTTTTTGAACTCAATTCTGTCCTCGCCTCGTTCAATAGCATCCACCTGTACACCGATTACTTTAACGTTGTATTTATCAAGTACACCGGCTTTGTAAAGCTCTGAACAAAGATTAAGACCTGACTGTCCTCCAAGGTTTGGAAGAAGTGCATCCGGTCTTTCCTTGGCAATGATCTGCTCAAGTCTCTTAACATTAAGAGGTTCGATATAAGTCACATCTGCCATTTCAGGATCTGTCATAATAGTTGCAGGGTTTGAATTAACAAGTACAATCTTATAGCCAAGACTTCTAAGAGCCTTACATGCCTGAGTTCCGGAATAATCAAACTCGCATGCCTGACCAATGATAATAGGTCCTGAGCCAATAATAAGTACCTTTTGGATATCTGTTCTTTGTGGCATAGTTCATCTCCTTTTTTATACTAAAAACAATCACATGAATTATATCAGATAAATCTAAAAAACATTATGAACAAATTATCTTTTTTCTTGATATTTTTTAATCTGTTTTATTAAAAAAGGTCAAAGATTGTTAACTTATTTTCAATCTTTGACCTTACATTTTTAGTTTGTTTCTTTACGTATTACAACTTCTTAAATCAGATGGCTACCATTTTCTTTAAGCCATTTCCTGCGTTCTCTGTAGTCAGGCATGTATTTTTCAACAACCTTCCAGAACCTTTCGGAATGATTCATTTCTACCCTGTGAGCCAATTCATGTACAACTACATATTCCTGAATTGGTCTTGGTGTCTTCATGAGCATACAGTTAAAGCTTAGATTTCCTGTACTGCTGCAGCTTCCCCAACGGGTTTTCTGATGTCTTATGGTGATCTTTCCATAGGTTACATTCATCTTCCCGGCATATTGCCTGGTTAATATGGGGATCACTCTCTGAGCTTCTTTGGTAAGAACTTTAATATCCCACTCTGAAAGATTTTCACTGTTTTCTTCCGATTCCTGTCTTAGAGCTGCAATTTGAAGATGTTTTTGTATCCAGTCTTCTTTTTCTGCAATAAATTTATATATTCTCTTTTCTGAAAGTCTGCTTGGAGCTCTTACTATTAATTCTCCTGCATTTTTTATTTCCAGGGATAAAGTTTTTCTGTTAGAACGAATTATATTTATGTTATATGTCATTTAATATTAAATTTCCTATGTGTAAACAGATGTTTTTTAATTGTCGTAGATTATCAGCTTATGCTCTGCAAGCTTTTCGCCTTCATATCTTACCTTTAAAGAAAAATAAGGCGTATCCTTTGCTATAAGATCAAGAAAATAATGATCACCTTCCCAGGTAGGTAAATCCGGAACATTTTCCTTATCCACCCATACAAGCTCGCCTTCGTTGCAGTCCTTTAACTCTCCTTCAAACTCTGTAGCTGTAAAAAGATACATGTATTCTGTTTCCCATTTATCTGAAATAAAAGTTACAACACTTCTAAGCTTAAATCTTGTCAGTGTGAGCCCCGTTTCTTCATAAACCTCTCTTATAAGGCACTCCTCGGGAGTTTCATCCTTTTCGAACTTTCCACCTACCCCGATCCATTTATCCTGATTTAGATCATTCTTTTTCTTGGTACGATGAAGCATAAGATATTTTCCGTCTTTTTCTATATAGCACAAAGTTGTATTAAGCATTTGCTCACTTCCTTATTTTTAGTAAAATCACAAATCAAACAAGGACAGCTGATCGTCTGCCCAGGACTTTTCCCTTACTTCATGAATTATATC
This sequence comes from Butyrivibrio sp., assembly GCF_024699075.1. The sequence continues at coordinate 3,269 of NZ_JAILQF010000054.1, read as the reverse complement.
GTCTTCCATGTATCCACCTATAAGAAACGGAGAAGCGGGATCGTGATTTTTATTATTTTGGAGGACCTTTTCAATATCATTATTGGCATAGCAGTATCTGCAAAGATGCATACAACTGTCATAAGCTCCAATATCCCCGGACAGATAACAATTGCACTTATCTCTGCTCGGCTTTTTCTTTGGTACGTTTAAATGCCTGCCTATAGCCTTTTCATACATAGCTATAGTCATGCACCCTGAACAGTCAGCACCGTACTCTTCAAGGAAAGTTCCTTCAGCACAAGGTTTTACAGTCATATTGCAGCTTCCTGCAATTTCTATTATTTTTTTGCCAAGAAAAATCTGATCTTCACGGCTTACTTCCTTCACATCAGGAAAATTACGCCGTACCTTTTGATATAAATCTATAAAGCTTATGACTACTGTTTCGGTATAACCTTTAAGAGCCTCTGCCATTTGCTCAAAGGCCTTTAGGTGATATTCAATATTATATCTGTCTGAAACAAATATGGGATCGTACCTCCATCCAATGGAGTTTACTCCTACTATATCGGATAGTTTTCTGAAATCCTCAAGTATCCTGTGTTTATCAGGCACGTTTGGCTCTATATCTCTACCATAGGGTGTGATTGTCACATACCAGTATTGCCCGAAATCTTTTATAAGATCCATGTACTTAAACATTGGAGCTGGATTTTTGGTGCAAAAACCTATTGCATCAACAATCCCGGGGTCCAATATGTATTTACTGACCTGTTGCGGATTAAAGGGATTTCTTACACAAACAAAGCCTTCTTTTATTCTGTTGGCAAACCATTCCGAATAAAATGCCGGAATGTCTGTTCTTTGACCTGTATTTATAATCATTTCTTTATTTTACCTTTAAGTTAATTCAGTGGCAATGTTTAAAACTGGTATTATAAAATTATACGATTCTGGTAATTTTAACAATATCACTCTGGTGATATATTACCTTCTGATGAAAAGAATCAATTCTTTTCTTATTAAGTAAAAACAATATTCTTATAAATAAAGGGAGATTATATTATGAAAACAGCTAACAGAGATCAGGCTTTAAGAAAAATGGCTTATGCAGGAATTATGGCAGCTCTTTGCTATGTAGGCTATGCAGTTTTTCCTGCCATCAGCGCTACAGGTACAAAGGTTCATATAGGAAATGCTTTTGTTGTCCTTGGAGCACTTCTTTTAGGTGGTCCTTATGGTGGAATTGCCGGAGCAATAGGACTTTCTCTTGCCGATATACTTGGCGGCTATGTTCAGTCGGCTCCACGTACATTTATCTGCAAGCTTGTGATTGGACTTGTAGTAGGACATATTGCTGACAGAATTGCAAATATATCACACAATCATACTAAAGCTTATATCGTAAGATGGGCTGTTATTTCAGCTATCGCAGGTCTTGGTTTTAACTGTGTATTTGAACCTGCTCTTAAATATGTCTGGTATACACTTCTTACTCCAAATGCCGAGAAGGCCGCATCTGCTATTAACGCACTTATTGCTATTACTACTTATGCAACAATAATAAATGCAGTTATAAATTCCGTTATCGGTGTTATCGCTTATCTGGCACTTCGTCCTGTACTCTTTAGATCAGGGCTTTTAGGTGAGATAAATAATAAAGCTACCCTTGAAAAAAAGGTAGCTTAATACTTTTAAAAACGAACCAGTACCCGGGTACCTTCACCTATGGTACTGGTTATTTTTATTTCTCCGGAATGGAGCTCAACTATATGCTTTACTATGGCAAGTCCAAGACCTGTTCCGCCGGTTTCTCTTGATCGGCTTTTATCTACTCTGTAAAATCTCTCAAAAACTCTGTCAAGCTGATCTGCAGGTATGCCAATTCCGGTATCTTCCACTGTCAGTTCCGGATGGCTGTTTTTTATAGAAACCTCAACTTCAACTTTTCCTTTTTCTTTATTATATCTGATGGCATTTTGAAGGAGATTATCAATCATCTCTCTTATCAGCGCTCTATCTGCATTTATTCCAGCTGATGTGCCGCTGCACTTAATTATAATTTGTTTTTTATCTGCCTGTGGCTTTAGATCATTAACACATTCTTTGGCTACAGCAAATAAATCCACTGTTTCAAAGCTTCTTTTTATTTCAAAATGGTCAAGCTCAGAGAGCTGTATAGTATCGTTTACGATAGATAGAAGTCTGTCAGCATTATGTCTTATCTGCTGTGCTACGTGAACCTGATTTTCTTCATCCACCATATTGTTCTCAATAAGCTCTGCGTATCCTGATATTGCCGTAATTGGGGTCTTAAGTTCGTGGGATACATTTGCTGTAAAATCCTGTCTGCTTTTAGCTGCTGCCAGTATATTTTCATGCTGACTTCTGATTTTATCGGCAAAGGGCTCCAGCTCTTTATAGGCAGGTGTTCCAACATCATCAAGATTTTCAGCCATGAGTTCCAGGGGCTTCATCAGCTGCCTGGTTAAGAGGTGTCCTATAAGTACACATCCTATAAGTGTTACTACGACTATCCCTATTATTACCGGAAGAGCTGTAATAAGAACATTGGTAATTGTCCTTGCCTGAGTTGAAACTCTAAGAACAGTGCCGTTTTCCAGCAAAAGAGCATAATAAAAGGTGTTCATATTCATGGTATCTGACCGTCTGATGCTATCACCTTCTCCTGTTTCAAAGGCTTCCTGTATTTCCGGTCGGTCTATGTGGTTTGAAAGGCCTGTGATATCTGTGTCATTGTCAAATAAAACCGTTCCGTCTTCATCAATCCAGGTGATTCTCAGATTGCCGGATGACAAGTGTTCCAGGCTATCCGCATTTTCTTTTCCTTCTGTATAAGCCTTCTGGAATACATCTGTCTCTACAAGAAGCCTGGCATTTTGCTTAAGGTCATCTCTTACCTGCCTTTGAAACATGCTATAGTAAACAAAGGTAATTCCGATTGTTGTGATTAAAATTGCCACCAGAGCTATGAGACTAAGTCTTATATTTATTTTCTGCTTCATGTATCATCACCACATTCTTTTCCGATGGAATAACCTACGCCTCTGACTGTACGTATCTGTCTTCCGCTATCTCCCAGCTTTTGTCTGAGGGTTTTAATGTGCATGTCTACTGTCCTGCTCTCGCCTTCAAAGTCAGAGCCCCATACATACTGCATTATTGTTTCTCTTCCCAGTACGATGTCTTCATTTATCATCAGATATCTAAGGAGCTCATATTCTTTTAAGGTAAGGATAATATTTCTGCCCTCTGTATTAACTGTA
>NZ_JAILQF010000441.1 GCF_024699075.1 Butyrivibrio sp. | reverse complement strand
CTGCTTCATTGTGCCATCCTTGTCCTGATATGTAAGCTCAAAGTTGTGAGGAAGCTGGAAGTCAAGCTGCATTGTACCACACTGCCACTCACGTCCAAGAGCATCCTTGATCTGAAGGTCGATCTTAGGACCATAGAAAGCACCATCACCTTCATTGATCTCATATCCGCCTTCGCCATACTTCTCGTCAAGAATCTCTTTAAGAGAAGCTTCTGCCTTGTTCCAAACCTCGATATCACCCATGAAGTCATCAGGTCTTGTAGAGAACTCTGCACGGTATGTGATGCCAAATGTTCCATATATCTCATCAGCTATATTCATAACATCATTGATCTCAGACTTGATCTGGTCTTCTGTTACGAATGTATGGTCATCATCCTGACGGAATTCCTGTACTCTGAAGAGTCCGTTCATCTGTCCTGACTTCTCCTTACGGTGAAGTACATCATACTCACTATAACGGATAGGAAGCTCTTTATAAGAGTGGTTAGTTCTCTTATAAGCCATCATAGCGTTAGGGCAGTTCATAGGCTTAGCTGCCATTGTATCCTCTGCTTCAAGTGAGAAGTGTGCTGCTGTCTCATCACTTGAGATTGTATCTTCTGCCTTAGTTCCATCTGTAATACCAGGAACCATGAACATGTTGTTAACATAGTGAGCCCAGTGTCCTGAAATGATCCAAAGCTTCTTGTTGTTGATAAGAGGAGCAGAGATTTCTGTATATCCATGTCTGTCCTGGATCTCTCTTGAGAACTTCAAAAGTTCCTGATACATTCTCCATCCTCTTGGAAGCCAGTAAGCCATACCTGGTGCTGTCTCATTGAACATGAACAGGTCAAGATCCTTACCGATCTTCTTGTGATCACGCTCCATAGCTTCCTTGATCATTGCAAGGTGAGCCTTGAGCTGATTCTTATCAGGGAATGCATAGATATAAACTCTCTGCATGTGATCGCGCTTCTCATCGCCTCTCCAGTATGCTGCTGATACAGACTTAACCTGATATGAGCAGTTCATAAGTTCCTGAGAGTTGGATACATGAGGTCCGCGGCAAAGATCTACATAATCTTCACCTGTATAGTAAACTGTGATCTTCTCATCTTCAGGAAGGTCATTGATAAGCTCTGTCTTGAACTTCTGATCCTTGAAGATCTCGCGTGCTTCGTCTTTGGATACTTCTTTTCTTGTCCAGTCTTCTCTTCTCTTAATGATCTCACGCATCTTGTCTTCAATTGCTTTGAAATCATCAGGGCTTATAGACTTGTTAAGAACAAAATCATAATAAGCACCATCATCAAGCTGAGGTCCGATACCATACTGAACGTTCTCTTTGCCATAAATCTCGATTACTGCTTTTGCAAGAATGTGTGCCAGTGAATGACGATAAACTTGCAGGAATTCTTCTTTCTCCATTTTAATCTCCTTTTCTGCACTTTTGTGCCATTGTGCAAACAGGCATAAAAAAGCCCTTTGCACTACAGTTATGTAATGCAAAGGGCGTATTTAACGCGGTTCCACCTTGCTTTATCCTTAAAAAGGATATCTCATTGGATTATAACGGAATCACCGTGCCGGATTGGGGCCTCTCAGAGTTAGTTTTCAGTCAGCTTCCTTCCGGACACTCACAGCACGGGATACCCCGGTGTCCTTCTCTGAGAAATTCCACTGCCTACTCTTCTCTTCAACGATTTATAAAATATAGATTCAGTAAACAAATCCATATTTTGGATTTCTATGATTATATGCCCTTAAAATAATTTTGTAAAGGACAAATATAAGCATCTCAGGCTTTATTTCTTCCGTGACACTTCTTGTATTTCTTGCCACTTCCGCATGGACATGGATCGTTAGGATAGATCTTCTGAGCGTTGTGAACTGTACGAGAGTTCTTCTGCTCTTTGTAAAGCTCTTTTCTCTTATCTTCATCGAAGATATCGTTCCATTCAGGAAGCCCATAGAGCCAGTCAGCCTCTGCTGCAACCATGTTCTTGTAAAGCTTCTCTTTATCAAATCCAAGGCTTACAACAGTATCCTCTTCCATGTTCTCGATATCGTTAGCAACCTTAAGGCTTTCATCGATACCATCAAGGAAGCCTGTCATTGTCATAATATCAACGTTGTATTTATCAGCAAGTTCCTTTACTGTTCCCTTAACCTCTTCATCAGGATTCTTAAGAAGCTGTGCGTAGATATCTTTCTCTTTACCAAAGTACTCTGTCCATAATCTCTGGAGATCACCCTTATTGGCTGTCTCTGAATAAGCCATGTCTCTCCACTTTTTAAGTAATGCCATATATGTAACCTGCTTTCTTATATAATCTTTGCCTCAGAGATATCATCCCTATTTTAGGCTTTCATAATCATACTCTATTCGCATCAAAATTTCAACTTATCAGTAAAAACTTCACCTGCCATGCCAATCAAAGCAATATATTAACATTTTGCCTAAAAATCTTTTATAATTTTTATGGCAATGTTACATAATTATTAACGGTTTGTTGCCATAATAGTCGTCGTGTGCTAGAATACGTACTTGAGGTCCGTAGGGTGGAGGTTAATGAGTGATGGGTAAAGAACTACAGCCGCGTAAGCACCGCCATAAAAGACACTATACATTTATGATCATTTCTGGTGATTCTGACAGAAAGAACAAGCAGATTCACCTAGGGCATGTGGCAACACAGGTGCTGGCATTTTCTCTTTTTGCAATACTAGTTGCAATCGTTTGTTATATCGCATATATTACGCTACGTTATAAAAATTTACAGTCATCGAATTCTGCCCTGCAGGCAAGTATGCAGGCTGTTATTGACGAGCAGTCATTACAGATAGATGACCTTTCATCAAAATATTCCAGCCTTCAGTCCGAAAATACGGAACTTCAGGCTAACTACGAGCAGGTAAGTAAGGCTCTGAATATTATGGTTGATGATGAGGAAGCCAAGGAAGCTGCAGATATTGAAGCCGCTCTTCCAAAAGGATTCCCTCTTTCAAGCCAGGCTTCCTATGAGGCCCGTCTTGATGATCCATCTTCTGATTCCAAGGATAACGCTAAGGAAGGCGATTATATCCTCGTATTCAGTGCAAGTGCAGGCTCACATGTCGTAGCTTCAGGTTCAGGAACAGTTCTCACTATCACATCAGATTCCAAATACGGTAAATGTATTACCATTGATCATGGCAATGGATATAAAAGTATCTATCGCCTCTCAGGTACCGTACTTGTCGAAGAAGGCGATACAATAAGCAGGGGCACAGCTCTATTCCTTGTAGGAGACAAAGGGGCAGTTCTTGGCTATCAGATACAGTACAACGATGAATTTGTTAATCCGGAAGATCTTCTTGAGATCAACGGCTAAATCTATATCAAGATCATGTGAAGGGAGAACTTAAAATGTTCAATAGTAACAAAACAAAAACACCCCCTATCAGCACCTATGAAGATGAGGCTCAGAAAGTTGTAACTCTTATTGGTACTGGTGCAACCTGTGAAGGAGCTTTTAGTGCACGTGACACTACACGTATTGACGGAACAATAAATGGTCCTGTTCATATCGAGGGAAGTCTTATCGTGGGACAAAGCGGCAAGATCAATGGTGACGTTACAGCTCAGAATGTATTTCTTGCAGGAGAGATAAATGGTAATGTTGATTGTAACTCAGGCAAGCTTGAAGTCAGTGATAGTGGAAAGCTTATTGGCGATATTACAACCAAGAGCATCGTAATAGATGAAAACGCCTTATTCCAGGGCAAGTGTACTATGACTACAGATATCAATTCTGCTACAACAGCTAAGGAAAGAGCTGCTGCATCTGTTGAATCCGACAAGAAGTAATAATGTAAATCAAATAAAGATAAAGCGCATAAAAAGAAAACCGGCTGGTCAAGGTCATCTTAACTTAATGACTTTGACCAGCCGGTTTTTTTCAATAAATGAATTTACTGAAGTCTTTCAAATACCATTTCGTAACCGTCATCACCATAGTTAAGTGATCTGTTTACACGGCTTATGGTTGCTGTAGAAGCGCCTGTCTTTTCAGCGATCTCAAGATAAGTCTTCTTATCACGAAGCATTGATGCTACTTCAAATCTCTGTGAAAGAGATAAAAGTTCATTAACAGTGCAAAGATCTTCGAAAAAGCTGTAACATTCTTCCTTATTCTGCAGGCATAAAATAGCCTCAAATAAATGGTCTACAGAATCAGTATGTATTTTCTTATTCATATTCTGGTAATCCTCCAATTTGATCTGCTTTACATAATATATGCTTTATTCCTTGAACATTTTAACATAGTAAAGTTATGAAGTAAAGTGCAGGTCTATTCTTTAATTAGTATACATATTTGTTATAATTTTCTAAAAAGATACAAAAAATCATCTTTACTTTTGTTTATATTTGTGATAACCTAGATTTGTTGTTTGAGTAAGTATGTTGGCTATAGACTTTATACAAACATCAGACAGCGTAGTGATTACTTTTTTTATTATCCAGTGGAGGTATTACAATGAACAAAGGTACAGTTAAGTGGTTCAACAATCAGAAAGGTTATGGTTTCATCTCTGATGAAGCTGGTAACGATGTATTCGTACATTATTCAGGACTCAACATGGAAGGCTTCAAGTCTCTCGACGAAGGCGCTTCTGTAGAGTATGATGTAATCCAGGGCGAAAAAGGACCTCAGGCAGTAAACGTAAACAAGCTTTGATATTAAAATAATATCGAAGACATCCCATCTATAGTACGGATGT